>JBATFE010000063.1:0-12776 GCA_049664445.1 Gammaproteobacteria bacterium | reverse complement strand
AGGGTAATACGCGGTTGCTGCCGGTGGGTAGGGTGGCATATAGCGGTCGTAGTTCGAGAACCTGTGGTTGTTATTTCCGAATGAAAAACAAAAAGAAAAAGCATGCAGCGGAGATGAACAGGCAAGTGCAGCGAGCATGGCTAACAGTAACACAACGACTCTGGCGCTCCCGTTCATTGCACAGCCTCTGTTACATGAGTTGATAGGGCATTTCGTCTGACAGATCAAGCACCCGTGAGACGATGTTCATCGCCTCATCAACAAACCTGTCCAGATCACGCCACTGACCGGAATGACCGATCACCTCGTCGCCATCACGCATCATGATGCGCATGGCGAGGTCTTCACCTGCACCCTGCTCTGCCGTGATGTACAGGCCCGGCTCCGGGTCGGCGCCCTGGACCACTGCCAGTATATAGCGGTAGTCAATTTTATCCGGACTCTCGATATCCCCCAGTACTGTCAGGGTGAATTCGCCGTATTTGTAGCGACGCAGAGGTATGGCCGTTGTAATAGAAGGTTTAGTCACGACTATAGTCCACTCTGCTGACCACGAGGTCTTCATCTTTACGCATCGGATACAAAAGCACAATCAGCCGGCATGACCAGAGTTCCCTGCCGCCTGGGTAGGTATTACACCTCCGGCCAGTTTGCCCCGGCATGACGGCTTCCGCACTTCGTTGCCAGCTCCACGCTGACAGCTCCCGCCATGGTACATGCCCCGGTTTCCAGCTGATCAAGTATAGAAACTGCTCAGCTGCAGCATGAGCGTGATTTTATCATCAACTATCCCGCCCCCGTGCACAACCGCATAGCAGGCTTATTAAAACATCAACTGATAATTATATATAGAAAAACAGCGAAGTTATCGGACCAAAGACAGCCGGCTTGCTCTCTATACCGGCAACGACTGGAAGGGCTTTCCGGGAATAAAACGCGGATTGTTGATTGCTGCCGTATCCTAATATTCGAAGACGGGCGGCACAGAAGTATGGCTGTTTATTGAGTTAGCTCAGCTGGTGGAAACCAGATTACTGCCATAGTACCTGTTTTCAGCGAACGCATTGCTGTATGTGACAGAACGATTACGCCCTTGATCTTTTGCCGCATAGACAGCCTTGTCTGCTGCACCGAGCAACTCCCGGGCGCTGCTGAAGGATATACCTTCACCCATAACAGCCATCCCGATTGATGCCGTTACCGTTATTTGGCTGCCATCATGTACCGGGTGGCGTTTATCACGGAACTTGTTGATTATGCGTTCAGTAACAACACTCGCTGCCTTCTCCGGACAGCCCGGCAGTATGATGACAAATTCTTCACCACCATACCGCGCTACAATGTCATCGTTGCGTATGCAGGTGCCAAGGATATCAGCCGAAGCCCGTAGTACTTCATCACCGATCTGGTGCCCATAAGTGTCATTTACATTCTTAAAGTGATCAAGATCAATGAACATCACGACCAGAGGCCAGTCACGTGACCTGGCCATTTTGTATTCCTGCTCAATCTTCTCGTCCAGATAGGTGCGGTTATACAACCTTGTCAGTCCGTCACGCCGGGCCTGTTCTTCCAGCGACCGGGTTCTGGTTTCAAGCATCTGCGTCTCTTCATGGAGATGTTCTGACTTCTGGATTGTTTGCAGATTGCGCAACAGGAGTGTTTCCTTGGCCTGGTCAATCAGGAATTCGGAAAGACTGTAGTCCGCCAGGTTAGTTTCAAATACTGATGCCACTTCCATGAAATCTTCATTCAGTGTCTCAGGCAACTCGGACAAGGTTTCATCATCTATTGCAAGACTTTCCTTGATAAGATTAAGTACCGGCAGCAATGACTGACCACCGTCATCCATCAGCAGGGCATCAGCAAGCAGGCCGGAAAACGCGACACAATTCGCATGCGAGAAATGTTCACTCTGCCTGTCAACAAACTGCAGGTTATGACTGCCTGCCACCGCATATTGCAGCGTCTCCGGCAGATTCCATTGCTGCAACAACCAGCCACCAATGGCCGCATGATCAGCGCCAAGCGCCCGCTTTTCCAGTTCCTGAACCATATTGTGGTCTGACTGGTCAACATCCAGATTTTTATAAAAATCGGGTTGCAGCTTGTTGATCGCCAACATACCGATGTCCTGTAACAGACCGGCGAGGAACATTTCTTCTCCGGCCCCCATCCCGGCGGCCACGCTTAATCGGCGGGAGCAGGTTGCCGCGGCAAGCGAGCGCCTCCAGTACAAATTGTAATCAAAGCCCTGGCCGGTATTTTTATGCAGCGAGGATGCGAGAGAAAAGCTGAGCGCCATGGTGAGGGTTCCATTCAGGCCAAGCAGCATGATGGCCTGACGCAGGTTCTCGGTCTTGCGTCTGATTGCATACAGGGGTGAGTTGGCAATTCGCAGGATCTTCGCCGTCAATGCAGGATCCATACTCACCACGTCAGCCACCGAGGCTATATCGACATCAGGATCCTCGGAAAGATCCAGTATCCGCATGGCAACAGTCGGTGGACTGGGCAGGGTTGTACACTTTTCCAGGTATTCAAGCAGTTGCTGGTCAAGCAGGAACCCGGTTGGTTCGGCATTTACAGTCATGATCCCATTCCCTTGTGTGAATGACGTAAAATTTTGCTGGCACAAGCCACTGTCCTGTGGCCTGTTTCGAAGGCACGGTGTTGTAGTGCAGCTCACAACATAAACACCATCGCCCCTACCTGTATATTTCGTCTAACCCACTGATTACTTTATACCCTTGCAACTTATAAAAGCGACTTCAAATGTATATTCCAGCGGCAATCCCTGACTGTATTGTAAAGTTGATACTGCTAGCGCTTGCCGATCCAGGGGTCCTGCAGGCCGAGGTCGCCATCAAGAAGGCGAGCGTACTCCCGTGCCTCCTCACTACTGGCAAATCCCGGTATCCGCAGACGGTAGCGCAGCTTTCCACCAATCATCACTTCCTGTATCTCTGCCGGAATTTTACGCGTGTGCAGCGTGTTCATCAGTTTCTCGACGGGTTCGCGATGTTCCGAACTAACGACGTTCACTACCCAATCACCCGTGACAGGCGCCTTGCCGGAATGCGGCAAGGCGACATCAACCTCGACCGGATCTTCCGCAAGCCGTGCAGGACTTTCTGCCTGCGTAGCCGGCTGCTGCTGCATTCCGGCAACAACCACGGCAACTTTATCGAGCTCGCGATGAAATTCTTCCTGCATGCTTTTCAGTTCAACCTGGTTATCGGTCACGTGCTGATTGTTGCTTGCCTTGATATCCGCTATCGCGGCAGTCAATTCCTGCAGCTGCTGCATGATCAATAATTGTCTTTCGTGGATCTCAGCATTGCTGAAATTATCGGACTGTCCCCCGACGGTAACAGGCATCAGCGGCTCGTCTGTACCTGCAGGTGCCATGCGCGCGCCGCTGTCAGGAATAGTATTTTCCGCCTGCATGAAGGGTGGCTGAACGGCTTGTTTCATTGCGGGTGAGACGTCGGCCAGACGCTCGTCACTGCCCCCCGCAATAAATATTAAAGTGGCCGCAAGCACCAGTGTGGCAATCAATATGTAGAAAAACAGGCGCCAGGGAGAGCGCTGCGGGGGCGACCTGCCCGAGATAAGTGCCTCCACATCGAACCGCTCGGCAGTGTTGTTCACATCCCGCGGCTTGCCCGCCTCCCCGGTTGACGGGCCTTCATCCTGAATTGTCCCGATAATGCTACTCAGGTTCCTGTTGTGCTCCAGCATAAAAATACCCCACGATCAATACCATCCAGTACTTGCCGGCCGATTCTCGCATAACCACGCCGGCAATAGCCAGACACACCGGCCTCGCCGCCTGTCATGACCCGGCGCCCATGCCAAGATATTCAACTATCTGCCGATAACTACATTGAACAATTGCAGATTGAGGTCAACATTCATGGGAATGCTCGAGGATATCAGGCCACTGACACCGACCCCCTCATCCGCGTCAATCGGCCAGCAGCGACCAAATCGCAAGCGACAGCAGGAAAAGCCTGCCCAGCGCCCCCGCCGGCAACCGCAGGACAAGCAGGAAAGCACGGATACCGATACAAACCATATTGATGAATATGTCTAGTGAGCGGGTGACAGGGCATCACGTTATTGGCACCGGATTTTTCCCTGCATGATGACGTCTTCATAACAGCGTGACCCGGCATTGTCAGCACAAATCCCGATTGATATCTCACTCGGGTGCAAGCTCAACCTTTATCAGCAAGCGCGTATGTGCCTCATCCCTGCGTGGCAGGTAGTAGCTGTGGTTAACAGGGCTGTCTTCATCCAGCAGCAGTGAACCACCGGCATCCAGCCAGTCACCGACACGGCCATTTACCGTTGTTCGGATATTCTGACGCAAGCCATGGCCGTGAGAGTTGCGCCGTGACTGTCCATTGAATCGGTCCAGTTGCAGCAACACCTCGTCTGCCTGCAAGTCTGCCTGCACATAAAACCCGGACTCTGTTTCACGATTATCCACACCAACATTTGGCAGCAGCCGCCTGCCGTTGTCTTCCGCCCACAGAAAGCGCACCTCAGGGGAACTGGAGCTGGTTGAATACAGCGCTCTCTGCCCTTCAATAACCCGCACCTGCTGAAAACCCCGGGGCGGACGCACACTGTCGGTCCCGTATATCCTGGTAGTTGTCTGATAGCCGGGCACAGCGACCCCGCTGGCAGCTGTATTGGCAAGCAACCCCCTGGCGAGGCCAGCATCATCCGTTTGCAGCACTGTAATCAGCAGGGTCTGCGGGTCTTTACCGGCACTGCTAGCGGGGCCTGCAAGGAACGCGGCACCCAGAAATACTGCTACGTAGAATCTGGCATCCATAATGCTGCTACTACATGGCTAGGCAACATTGCCGGGTTGAATCAGACGTTCGATAAAAAACTCCATCTGGCCCGTTGCAACCTCCGGCATCGGCCACTCGTCCGCTTTCTTCGCAAGCTTTGCGAATGCAATCGCCGAACTGCTGCGCGGAAACGCCTCCACGACAGCCTGCTGGCGTTGCACTGCCTTGCGCAAGTAATCGTCCCGGGGAATGCAACCCATATAGCTGAGACTCACATCCAGGAACCGTTGTGCCACCTTGGAGAGCTTGCCGAACAGGTTCATGCCCTCATAGGCATTATTCGTCATATTTGCAAGAACATGGAAACGATAAACGCCATGGTACCGATGCAATATCTTTATCAGGGCATAGGCATCAGTCAGTGATGCGGGCTCATCGCAAACAACGACAATCACCTCATGGGCTGCCCGCGCATAGGTCACTACGCTCTCTGAAATTCCGGCTGCCGTGTCCACCAGCAGAATATCCACGTCATGAGTCAATTCACTAAACGCACGAATCAGCCCGCCATGCTCAACCGTGGTGAGATTGAGCATGCTGTTATTACCCGAAGCCGATGGAATGATCTTCAATCCTGAAGGCCCATCAACGGTAATTTCTTCAAGTGAACATTCCCCGGATACGACATGGGACATGTTGTGGCGACTATTGAGCCCCAGCATCACATCGACATTGGCAAGCCCGAAGTCCGCATCCATCAACATCACTTTCCTGTTTTGCCGTGCCAGCGTAATTGCAAGGTTAACGGATACATTGGTCTTGCCAACTCCCCCCTTGCCGCCCGTCACTGCTATTACCTTCACCGGACGTGGCTGGATCATACGACGGAGACCGTCTGCCTGATCCATGGTTTTCTCAGCAATATGCATGAGCATTATTCTCCTCCCCGGTAACGCCAAGTGCCTGCATCCAGACCTCATCGGACTGTGCATTGCCGCTGTCTTTTAGCAGCGCACCGGCCTGTGCTATGAGACGTCTTGCACTTGCCAGGTGGAAATCATCAGGCACACGCTGCCCGTCGCCAATATGCGACACGGGCAGGTTATGCTTTATCAAAACCGAGAGCGTACCGCCGAGACTTGTTGTTTCATCAAGCTTCGTCAAAATGCATCTTTCCGGATTGATACTGGAAAAGGTGCTCATTACCTCATCGTTCACTGCCATGTGACTTGTCGCGGACAGTACCAGATAGCGTTTTATGGCAGCACCATCGATGTTGAGTGCCGCAAACTGCTCTGACAGCTGCATGGCTCTCTGACTGGTACCTGCCGTATCAATCAGGATCAGCTTGCGATCATTCATCTGGTTGAGGATAACCCGTAACTCCTCCTCGTCACCTGCGATATACACAGGCACACCGATCAGCTTCCCGTAGGTGCGCAGTTGATCGTGCGCACCAATGCGATAGTGATCCATGGTAACCAGTGCTACATGACGACGGCCATGGCGCAGGGCAAAACGGGCTGCGAGCTTTGCAATTGTGGTAGTCTTGCCGACCCCCGTAGGACCAACCAGCGCAACGACTCCTCCGTTATCCAGCAGATCATCATTAGCAACCGGAAGCATGTTTCCCAGAATGGATAATGACTGTTTCCAGCCGTGTTCATCGTCCTGAATGTCTGTCAGCTGATCCGCTATACGGTTGGCAATGACCGGGTGCAGTCCCAGGTCTATCATGCGCGCAAGCAAGGCTGCGCGATGCGGTTGCAGCCGCTCCATTTCGGACCACACCATCCGCGACAAGGGCACTTCCAGCATATTACGCAATGCTTTTATTTCCTGATGTACGCCTTGCAGTGAAAGTGCTTCAGATCCTGCAGGATTGACTGCGGCAGATTCAGGTCGCCCGGCAAGCGCAGCGACAGCGGCTATATCGGCGACCTTGTCAGTGGCAGTCGTGGCCCCGGTTGGGACAGCTGTACTGGAGAGCAAATCATCTTCGTAGTCAACCGCCGCGATTATCTCGACACCTTCCGCAACCTTGCGATTGGAAAGAATCAGCGCATCAGGGCCCAGCACATCATTGACCTGTAGCATCGCCTGGTGCGATCCAGCGGCAATAAAACGTTTCATTTTCATAATTTGCTACCTCCTTGTAACAAAACACTGCGGTCAGTTGCATGCCCCTGTCAGCTGGCCATTGCATAGGCCTCACCACCTATCGTTGCCACGATCCTTACCTGCTTGTTATCGGGCAACTCGTTGTAGGCAAGCACATTCAGTCCGCGAACCGTGCCGCGTATAAACTCTGCCAGCCATTGCCGCAATTGCGGGGACACCAGTAATACCGCTGACTGCCCTTTCGCTTCCTGCTGCCGGGTATTCTCCAGCAGCGATTGCAACATCGTCTCGGCAAGCCCGGGTTCCATTCCGGGGCCGTTGCCATGACTACCCTCTATAGATTTAAGCAATAACTGTTCCAACTTGGGATCCAGCGCCATCGCGTCCAGATTATCTTCCATCCCATTGATTTTCTGATAAATCATGCGTGACAACTTGACCCGCACCGCGGCCGTCAACATGTCAGGATCCTGGCTTCTGGGGGCCTGTTCCGCCAATGTTTCGGCTATGGTGCGTAAATCGCGTATCGGCACGCCTTCCATTAACAAATTCTGCAGCACCTTCACGACCACCCCGAGTGACAGCGTTTTCGGTACCAGGTTTTCAACCAGCTTCGGCGAGGTCTTGGCAAGCATGTCCAGCAGTTGCTGCACGCTTTCGTGGCCAAGCAACTCATGCGCATGTTGTTGCAGCAGGCTGCTCAGATGGGTCGCCACCACGGTACTCGCATCGACCACGGTATAACCCAGTGTTTGAGCCTCGTCATGCTGGGCGCTATCAATCCACACCGCTTCCAGCCCGAAGGCAGGGTCCTTGACGGCAAGCCCCTCCAGTTTGCCAAAGACCTGTCCGGGATTAATGGCCAGTTCCTTCTCCAGATGTATCTGCGCCTCGCCCACCGGAACACCCATCAGATTAATACGATAGGCGCCAGGTTCCAGGTCCAGGTTATCGCGGATATGTACCGGATCGATGAGGAAGCCGAGTTCCTGTGAAAGCTTTCTGCGCACACCCTTGATGCGAGACATCAGTTGACCGCCCTGCTTCTTGTCCACCAGCGGAATCAGGCGATATCCGACTTCAAGGCCAATGACATCAACCGGCAAGACATCATCCCAGCCGAGTTCCCTCGATTGCTCATCGGCAACCGGCTGTTGCTGCTCCCTGGTATTCGCCGTCGCAGCCTCTTTCTGCTTGACGATGAGAAAATAGGCTATGCCTCCAATCAGGGCCGCGAGCGTCAGGAATACCGCGTTGGGCATACCGGGGACCAGCCCGAGTATCCCGATCACAGCAGCCGTAATGGCCAATGCCCGCGGGTGACGGGTCAACTGGTTGATGAATTGCTGCCCCATATCCTGTGCAGCAGAGACGCGCGTTACCATGATGGCGGCTGCAGTTGACAGCACCAGTGACGGAATCTGGGCAACCAGGCCATCGCCGATCGTCAACAGGGTATAGAAACGGGCGGCGTCCGCCATCGACAATCCGTGCTGCAGCGTACCCACCGCAAACCCGCCGATTATATTGATGAACAATATCAGTAATCCGGCAATGGCATCACCGCGGACAAACTTGCTGGCGCCATCCATGGCACCGTAGAAGTCGGCCTCCTGGGTAACCTCCTCACGCCGTGTCCGCGCCTGGTCCTGGTCAATAAGACCTGAATTCAGATCGGCATCAATCGCCATCTGTTTGCCGGGCATGGCATCCAGGGTGAAACGGGCACTGACTTCCGCGATACGACCGGCACCCTTGGTCACCACGACAAAGTTAATAATCACCAGAATGGCAAAGACGATCAGGCCGACGGCATAGTTACCACCGACGACGAACTCACCGAAGGCCTGGATAACACGTCCGGCGGCATCACCCCCTTCATGACCATTGAGCATGATGACGCGGGTAGAAGCGACATTCAGTGCCAGTCGCAGCAGCGTGGCCACCAGCAGTACTGCCGGAAAGATGGCAAATTCCAGGGGTTTCAGGGTATAGACTGCCACCAGCAGAACAATCAGTCCCAGCGCGATGTTAAACGTAAACACCAGGTCCAGTACCGGCGTCGGTAGCGGCAATATCATCATGCCGAGCATCATCACCAGCAACAGGGGTGTACCCAGCCCGATCAGCATTCGTGGACTGAACCTTTCAAATCTCGCCATCGTGTCCATCATGTCATCTTCCCTGCGTCCTGTATTAACGATCTCTCAATAGTTCATCGGGTACCGGCAGATCCACCGGTGGCGCCGGCACTTCGCGTCCGGCCGTTTGCATACTCTTCAGCTGGTAGATATAGGCCAGCACCTGTGCGACAGCCACATATAATCCGGCAGGTATCTCCTGGCCAATGTCGGTATTGAAATACAGCGCCCGCGTCAGCGGCGGGGCCTCTACAATCGCGACGTCACTGGCAGCTGCAACCTTGCGGATCTGCGCGGCTATCAGATCCGCACCCTTGGCAACGACGGTAGGCGCCCCGCTTCCCTGCTTGTCATAACGCAGGGCGACTGCGTAATGTGTCGGGTTGGTGACCACCACGTCGGCATCAGGAATAGCCTCCATCATGCGTTGCTGCGCCATCTGTCGCTGTATCGCCCGGATACGACTCTTGATTTCCGGGCTGCCATCCGTTTGCTTGTGCTCGTCCTTTATCTCCTGCTTCGTCATCTTCAGCTTGTTGGCATGGTCCCAGAGCTGGAAAGGCACATCGACAGCTGCAATCAGGATGAGCACGGAACTCACTGCAATAAATGACCAGCCGACGATATGCGCGGTATGTGCGAGACCGTTACGCAACGGTTCATTGCCGAGCATGAAAATATCACCCGCCCGCTGACTCAGAAGAATGGCCGAGGCAATTGCAACCACTGCAAACTTGGCGAATGCCTTGAGCCCCTCTACCGCTGCACGACGTGAAAACATGCGGCCAAACCCTTTGGCCGGGTTCAGCTTCCCCCAGTTGGGCGCTATTGCACCGGGACTGAATGTCCAGCCCCCAAGCGCCATCGGTGCCAGCAAGGCAGCAATAAACAGCACGCCGAGTAAAGGCGAGAAAGCCAGTAACGCATCCGCGAGTGCCTGTCCCAGATGGTACTGGAGCTGTGTTGAATCAAACAGCACGTCACGTGACAGCATAAAACCCGAATACATCTGGCGCACCATGCCGCTCAATAATGATTCACTGAAAACCAGCAGCCCGCCGGAGGACACCAGCAACAGGATCAGGCTGTTCAAGTCACGGGAACGTGCAATTTGCCCTTTTTCACGCGACTCGCGCAGTCGTTTGGGGGTTGCCTGTTCGGTTTTCTCCTGTCCGGAAGTCTCTGACACGAATCAGCCTCCGGAGACCAGCAAGCCAATCAATTCAAATGCATCCTGCAGCAGTTCTTCCAGCTGGGGTGTTATCCCGGGCAGGCTCAGCAAGATCACAACGAAACCGGCAGCCATCATGACCGGAAAACCAACGCCGAAAATATTGAGTTGCGGTGCTGCACGACTCATGACGCCAAACGCGAGGTTGATTACCAGCAGTGCTGTCATGGCAGTCAGTGCTATCAACACAGCCCCGGCAAACATGCGGCTGCCCCAGTTAACAAGTGCCCAGAGCCCTTCACGTGACAGGCCATCGATACCGACGGGCAGCGTCTGAAAGCTGTCGACCAGTACCTGTATAATGAGCAGATG
This sequence comes from Gammaproteobacteria bacterium, assembly GCA_049664445.1. Classification (GTDB taxonomy): domain Bacteria; phylum Pseudomonadota; class Gammaproteobacteria; order UBA9214; family UBA9214; genus UBA9214. The sequence goes on along the minus strand of JBATFE010000063.1, from coordinate 2,160 downwards.
ACCGTTCAGGGAAAGAAATATCAGGGTGGCCAGTGTCAGGTAATACTGGGCAACGACGGGAACCTGGACGCCATTCTGGGGATCGACCGCGGTAGCAAAACCGAGCCCCATACCCATTGCCATACTCTGTGCTGCAATCACCAGTGCGGAAAATACCATTTGCAGCGTGAATCCCATTGCCAGTCCAATCAGGACCTGCTGTACAGTCACCATGAGTCCTTCGGCACTCAATGGATTGATTGTCACTGCATCGGAATAGACCATTGGAGACAGAACCCAGGCCAGGATCATGGCCAGGGCGAGCCGCACTCGAACAGGGACCATACGTGCACCGAAGACCGGTGCGGCCATCAGCATGGCACCTATGCGTATAAACGGCCATAGCAACGAACCGACCCATCCGCTCAATTCAATGCTGGTGAGACTGATCATGGTGTGTGTTATCCCTGGACAGGCAGCTAGCCGATCAGCGCCGGAATGCTTTCAAAAAGCCTTTCCGTGAAATTCACTATCAGGTGAATCATCCATGGACCCAGCAGCATCAGCGCCAGCGCCATTACTGCAAGCTTGGGAATAAAACTGAGTGTCATTTCCTGAATCTGGGTAGCGGCCTGGAACATACCGATTAACAACCCTATTACAAGCGCAGAACCCAGCAATGGCGCCGCCATCAGGGCGGTTATCTTCATTGCTTCCTGGCCTATAAGAACTACACTTTCCGGTGTCATTGCATGCCTCCGTGCATGGCGCTACTGCTGCTATCAGTGCTTATGTAAAGAAACTGGTGGCCAGTGTTCCCATCACCAGCGCCCAGCCATCAACCAGCACAAACAGCATGATTTTAAATGGCAGTGAAATGATCATGGGAGACAACATCATCATACCCATGGACATCAGTACACTGGCGACAACAAGATCAATCACGAGAAAGGGTATCAGCATCAGAAAACCGATCTGGAAAGCAGTCTTCAGCTCGCTGGTTACATAGGCAGGTACCAGCAATGTAAAAGGTATGGTTTCCGGTGCCCCCAGGTCCTGCTGCGGGAACTTCCCGATATCGGAAAACATGACCAGATCAGACTCGCGTGTCTGTTCAAGCATGAATGCCCGCAACGGTTGCACCCCCTGTTCAAGTGCCCGCTGCGGCCCGATCTCTTCAGCCAGGTAGGGCTCGACACCGGCTTCGTAAATATCCTCAAACACCGGCGCCATGATAAATGCGGAAAGAAACAGCGCCAGGCCGATAAGGATCTGGTTTGAAGGTGTTTGTGCAGTACCCAGTGCCTGGCGCAGTATCGCCAGCACAATGATGATCCGTGTAAACGAGGTCATGGTGATGAGTGCCGCCGGCAACAGCGAGAGTGCTGTCATCAGGGCCAGAACCTGCATGCTCAGGGTGTAGGTCTCTCCACCGCCTGCTGCCGGTGTCACCGTCACTGCCGCCATGCCCGGCGCACCCAGTACCAGTCCGCAGGGCACGAAAAGCAGCACCGCCACGAGTATCAGCTGGTGGATTTTCACTGTTGCTGCTCCTTTACAAGTGCTTCCCTGAGACGTGTCGCAAAACTTCCCGTAATTTCCCCTCTGGCCTCTGTAACCACGGGCTTGTCAAGCACGTGTACCGCTTCTACCCTGCCAGGTGCCACACCCAGCAGGATCTGGGTATCACCTACCTGTACCAGGACAATCCGTTCCCGGGTGCTCAGGGCCATACCATCTATCATGCGCAAAGTACCTTTTGCTGATGACTGCAAGCGACCGAAGCGCTTGATCATCCAGGCAACAGCGACGACAGAGACCAGCACGACAAGCAACCCGGTTACTGACTGCGCAAGGAAACCGCTTCCCATGACATCAACAGACAGTCCTGCCACTGGCAAACCACGCGACGTTTCTGTTGCCTCGACAGCTGGCGGGCAAAGTGTCGCCAGCAAGCCGCTCGCTGCAGCCAGCATGCATTGGGTCATGTATTTATCGATAATAGGCATGGCAAGGGCACCGTTTAGCTGAGGGTCTGGACGCGATCAACCGGGCTGATGACATCATTGAGACGCACACCGAATTTATCGTTGACCACCACGACCTCACCGCGCGCCACCAGCGTGCCATTCACCAGCACATCGAGTGGTTCACCTGCCATGCGGTCCAGCTCAACGACTG
>JBATFE010000062.1:0-5922 GCA_049664445.1 Gammaproteobacteria bacterium | reverse complement strand
GGTGCGGTGACACGTTTGCGCGATATGGGTGTGGAACCGTTCCTGCTGTCGTCAAGCCTCATCGGTGTACTGGCGCAACGCCTGGTGCGGGTGCTGTGTGCGGACTGCAAGGAATCATATACAGCCGGTGCGGCAGATTGTCGTGCGCTGGGTGTCGCGGAACATAATCCGCCTACCCTGTACCGCCCGACAGGCTGCGCATCCTGCAATCAACTCGGATACCGGGGGCGAACCGGCATCTACGAGCTGGTGACAGTGAATGACACCATGCGCTCGATGATTCATGATGGTGAAGGCGAGATTTCCATGGAGCGGCTGGCGCGCGAACATTCACCGAGTATCCGTCAGGATGGCTGGCGCAAGGTGCTGGAAGGTTTAACCTCTGTAGAAGAAGTCCTGCGTGTGACCCAGAGTGACTGACCGCGATGTGTTTCTAGTTGGTATCCAACTGTAAACACCATGACATCTATCGCAAAAGCTTCCGCTCCTGCTCACGCCCCTTACCTACGTCCCTGTAGGCAAGGCGCAAAGACGCCAAGAAAGGCTCTTGGTATGCATTTGATACCAATAAGCTCTTACTTTGCGATCTTGGCGTCTTGGCGAGAGTTAAACTTTTTAGATGGAAACTGATTAATGGGGGCCTTCGAATACACTGCGCTGGACAAGAGCGGGCGTGAAAAGAAAGGCGTTCTGGAGGGTGATGCACCGCGACAGGTGCGCCAGCAATTACGCGATCAGGGGCTCGTGCCCCTGGATGTGCAGGAGGTCGCACAACGCGAAACGCCTGGTCAAAAGCGTTCCACCCTGTTCAAGCGAGGCATCAGTGCCACAGACCTTGCGCTGATCACCCGGCAGCTGGCAACGCTGGTGCGTGCTGCGCTACCGCTTGAAGAATGCCTGCGTGCAGTTGCCCAGCAGACTGACAGGCGACGCTTGCAGAGTATGCTGCTTGCGGTGCGCTCACGCGTCATGGAAGGCCATACGCTGGCATCCGGCCTCAGTGATTTCAAACACATCTTTCCCGAGCTTTATCGCACCACGGTCGAGGCGGGTGAGCAGTCCGGTCATCTGGAGCGTGTACTGGAGCGGCTTGCGGACTACACCGAGAACCGGCAGCAGATGCGGCAGAAAATCCAGCTGGCCGTGTTCTACCCGGCGATGCTGACGATCGTCGCCATCCTGGTTGTGGGTGGTCTGATGACCTACGTCGTTCCCCAGGTCGTTCAGGTATTCGATAATATCGGGCAGACCTTGCCGCCACTGACGGTAGGCCTGATTGCGGTCAGTGATTTCATGCGCAACAACGGCTTGCTGATGCTGGCCCTGTTGATTCTGGCCGTCGTGGCCTTTAGCTATCTGCTTCGTTTCGAGGATAACCGCCGGCGTTATCATCGTATGAAACTATCCCTGCCGCTGATTGGCAAACTGGAGCAGGGATTGAATACCGGTCGTTTTGCACGGACCTTCAGTATCCTGACGGCCAGTGGCGTATCCGTGCTGGAGGCCATGCGCATATCCGCACAGGTCATGTCCAATATTCCCATGCGGGAAGCCGTCGGAGAAGCGGCAGCGCGTGTGCGTGAAGGGGCAGGTATTGCCGCGTCACTTGAGAAGAGCGGATATTTTCCGCCCATGACGGTGCATCTGATCGCCAGCGGTGAAACCAGCGGCAAGCTGGAGGAAATGCTGGAACGCGCTGCCATTAACCAGGAGCGGGAAATAGAAACCATGATCGCCGCCGTGCTGGGTTTGTTCGAGCCGCTGCTGATCCTGTTGATGGGCGGTGTGGTGCTGATTATTGTGCTTGCGATCCTGTTGCCGATCTTTGATCTGAACCAGCTGGTGCAGTAGCGGGTTTTGTGTGGCCGGGTACGGGTGAGAAGTGAACGGGGCAGGGAAGCCTGACTTGTTCCCTTGTTAATCCGTATACGGCAGTGTCTGCCGGTGATGTCTCAATAGCCGTTTGAGGCCATATCGATGCTGCCGGGAAGAACCGTAATCCGTTCTACGCCGGTTTCTATGCGACCATCGGGATACAGCTCCAGCCAGCGATAACCGGGGTTCGCTGTATCGACGGCGAAGTCATCGCTGCCGGGTAGAAACTGTATGCAGGTCGAGGGTGATGACATCAGCTTGATGTCTTTATACATGCCATCGTACTGCTGGTGCACATGTCCCCAGAGGATGCCACGTACCTGCGGGTGGCGGTCAATAATCGCAAAAAAATCATCCGGATTGTCCACTGCCATGGTATCCAGCCAGCGACTGCCCATGGGTATCGGCTGATGGTGCAGGCACACGAGCGTGTGGCTGTCGGGGGCAGATTGCAGCTGTGTTTCCAGTATCTCCAGCATCTCCGCTGTCAGGTGCGCGCCTTCGCTGTCCGCTATGGTTGAATCCAGAAAAATAAAATGCCAGTTGCCTTGATGCGCGTGTTCCGTGTACTTGATCAGGCCGTTATTCAGGGTGCGTTGCAGGGTCAGGGCTTCATCATGATTGCCCGGCAGGCAATAGACCGGCAAGCCAAAATTTTCAAGGTGCGAGAATATGCGACGATAGGCTGCGGGTGTGCCGTCGTGGACCAGGTCGCCGGTGGCAAGAATCAGGTCGGCCGGCAGATGGTGGGCGCGAACTTCCTCAGTGATGGCATTCAGTGATTGTTCGGTATTCAGTCCCAGCAGGCAACCGCTACTGTCGGCGAACAGGTGGGTATCGGTAATTTGCAGTACCTTGATTGCGCGCCCCGATTTTGGATGTTTGGTGATACTTGTCATGAAACGTCGCTCGCTAGCGTGAATACATCAGGGTCGAAACTGTGTATTTTCTATTTCTTTCGCAGGCGTATGAATGCCAGTTTGTTCTGATAATACAGAATCCGGGGCCACAGTAAATTGCATATTCACAAAAGGTACCTGTTTTCATATCCGGTAAGGCATTGGCCCTGAACGATATTCTTTATGAGTACATTCTATCGGTTGTGCTCGCAGAACCTGAAGTCATGAAGCCCCTGCCTGACGGCATGCTGCAGGATTCGCAGCGAGTCACGCTGTTCATGTCCGCACGGGGTCAATTCATGGCGCTGCTGCTGCCATGGCCGGGGACACGAACATGTCTTGAGAACGCCGTATGCACCAGCTGCCAGCACGGCTGTGCGGTTCCCGGGAACCGCTGTTACCGTGATAGCTGCTTGTAAAACACCTTGGAATTGCGTTGATAGTTATACAGCGCTTTTTTCTGGTTGGGCAGGTCTGACTGGTCACCGCTGACAAAGCCGCGTTCCCTGAACCAGTGGGCGGTGCGCGTGGTGAGCACCACAAGCTTCCTTATGCCGGCCTGCAGTGCCCGCGCTTCTATTGCATGCAGCAGTGCCTCGCCGCGACCGGCGTTGTGATAATCCGCATGCACGGCGAGACAGGCAAGTTCGGCAAGTGCCTGCTTGTCACAGGGGTAGAGGGCGGCACAGGCAATGACGGTACCGTCACGTTCGGTGACAAAGAAATGGTCAATTTCCATTTCCAGTCGCTCGCGTGAACGTTTCACCAGGATCCCCTGGTCCTCCAGCGGTTTGATGAGTTCCAGTATGCCACCGACATCATCGATGGTGGCCTCGCGCAGGCCTTCATAGGCTTCAGCGGTAATCAGGGTGCCGTGGCCGTCACGGGTAAACAGTTCCAGCAGCAGTGCGCCATTGTGCGACCGGTCCAGAAGATGTACCCGCCGGACACCACGGTGACAGGCCTGAATCGCGTGTTGCAGATGCCGCCGGGTAGAATCCTCCAGACGCCGTTTTGAGGCAAGCAGGGTGCTCGCTTCGCTTAATGTCAGCTGGGTAAGCAGCCGGCGCCGGCCGTCCCTGAGCGTATCGCCTTCGGTCATCAGTATCAGCTTGTCGGCCTGCAGTTCGCTGGCGACAGCCGTCGCGATCTCCTCGGCACTGAGATTAAACACCTCCCCGGTCGGGGAATACCCCAGTGGTGACAGCAGCACGATGCGCTGATCAAGCAGGTGTTGCCGGATGGCGGGTGCATCGACACGTCGCACTTCACCGGTATGGCAATAATCGATGCCGTCACGCACCCCCAGCGGTCGTGCGGTAACGAAATTTCCGGAGGTGATGCCGAGGCGGGCACCTGACATGGGTGTGTTGGCCAGCCCCATGGAAAACAGTGCCTCGATCTCGACGCGTACTGTGCCGGCTGCTTCCTTCACACAGGTGAGCGCAGCATCATCCGTAATCCGCAGCCCGTTGGCATACTCAAAGCCGCGACCAATCGCCTTGAGTCTTTTTTCAATCTGCGGGCGTGCACCATGCACCAGCACCAGCCGGATGCCGAGGCTGTGCAACAGGGCAATGTCATGCACCAGGTCAGCAAACTGCTCGGCGGCGACGGCTTCGCCACCAAATGCGAGCACGAAGGTGCGTCCACGGTGCGCATGTATGTACGGTGCCGAGTGCCGGAAACTGTCGATAAATTGCTTGTTAGTGTCTTTCTTTGGCATGCCATGAATATCCTGACATGTTTATATCAAGGTACCTGCCTTGACACAAACCGTATTTACCAGTTGTTTCAGAATGTCGATCGTGGGCATCAGGCGTTCCAGTGCCAGGTACTCATCCGGCTGATGTGCCTGGTCGATATTCCCGGGGCCCATGACTACCGTATCCATGCCGAGCTGGTTCAGGTACGGTGCCTCTGTTGCAAAGGCCGCTGCTTCCGCGGCATGGCCGGTAAGCTTTTCAGCCAGTTTTACAATGGTGGCATCTGCCGCTGTTTCCATGCCGGGCACGCCTGCAGAGAGGCTCTCAAAGCGGGTCTCTATGCCGCTACCCTGCAGGCTTTCAAGGATTCTATGCTGCAATTCGCCACGCAGTTGCTGTGCGTCCATGCCCGGTAACGGACGCAGGTCGATGTGTAACTCGCATTCAGGGCAGATACGATTGGGATTGTCACCACCGTGTATATGGCCGAGGTTGAGCGTCGGGACCGGCACCGCAAAAAACGGGTCACGAAAGTTCGTCTGCAATTCGGCGCGCCATGACAACAGCGTGCCAATCACCGTGTGCATGGCCTCCAGTGCATTATTACCCAGTGACGGGTCGCTGGAATGGCCGGAGTGGCCTTGCAGGTGAATCGATTCCATGAGGATGCCCTTGTGCATACGCACTGGCCGCAAGCCGGTGGGTTCGCCGATTACGGCGTGTCGTGCGCGTGGCCGTGCATGTTCGACCAGTGCCCTGGCGCCCGCCATGGATGTTTCTTCATCGGCCGTCGCCAGCAGGATGAGGGGTTCTTTCAGGTCACCTGCCTGCAATTCCCGGCTGGCTTCCAGGGCAAGTGCCAGGAAGGACTTCATATCTGATGTGCCGAGGCCATAGAGGCGCTGGTTCGCCTCGGTCAGGGAGAAGGGATCATAGGTCCATTTTCCCTCGTCGTAGGGAACGGTATCCGTGTGTCCGGACAGAACCAGCCCCCCCGGCCCGCTGCCGAGTGTCGCGATCAGGTTGGCCTTACGGGGTACACCAGGCAGAGACATGATTTCAACACGGAATCCGGTGTTCTCTAGCCAGTTGGCCAGCAGCTCGATCACCGCACGATTCCCCTGGTCCAGGCCTGGATCAACATGGCTGATCGAGGGCGTGCCGATCAGGCCTTTGATCATGTCCAGTAGCGGCGGAAAATTGTTCATGCCTGAAGTCTACTTGATAGGGTGCCATTCACCACAGAGGCGAATGGAACTTGCTTTAAAATCTTGCCACGGAATCCACGAAAAACACGAAAAAATAAAAGCCTTAGGGAACCTCTGATGTGTCGTCATTGCGAGGAACAAAGTGACGAAGCAATCTGTAACTCGTTGATTCACTGGTTACGAGATTGCTTCGCTTCGCTCGCAATGACGGGCTACATGAATTATTCAGAGGTT
>JBATFE010000061.1:0-12379 GCA_049664445.1 Gammaproteobacteria bacterium | reverse complement strand
TTTCTGTTCAGGGTTGTCGTTGTTCTCGATCTGGTGCCGGGCAGTCCCCACGTCCTGGGCGCCGAACAACAGCAGCGCCTCGGCATCCAGACCATCACGGCCGGCCCGGCCGGTTTCCTGGTAAAAGCCCTCGATATGCCGGGGAAGATCATAATGCACGACGAAACGTACATTCGGCTTGTCGATACCCATGCCGAAGGCGACCGTGGCAACCACCACCTGCAATTCATCGCGCAGGAACCCCTCCTGTACCTGCCGGCGATGGGCGGCCGGCAGACCGGCATGGTAGGCCTGCGCCTGGATCCCCCTGGCCTGCAGTTTCCCGGCGACCTCCTCCACCCGCTTGCGGCTCAGGGCATAGACGATGCCGGCCTGGCCCGCGCGACCGTCCAGAAAGCGCAGCAGCTGATCAAACGGCTTGTGCTTTTCCAGCACCGTGTAACGGATGTTGGGACGGTCAAAGCCGGTGACGTGACAGCTGGCCTTGTTGAGACCCAGCACGTGCACAATATCATCCCGGGTCTGGGCATCGGCCGTTGCCGTCAGGGCAACCAGCGGGATATCCGGGAAGTAATAACGCAGCGCCCCGAGTTGCTGGTACTCGGGACGGAAATTATGTCCCCACTGGGACACGCAATGGGCCTCGTCGATGGCAAACAGGGCAATGTCGATCCCCGCCAGCCGCTCAATAAAGGCATCACTCATCAGGCGTTCCGGACTGATATAGAGCAGGTCCAGTTCGCGGGCATGCAGCCGCGCCAGCACCTCACGTGCCGCCTCCGTGCCCAGGGCGGAATTGTAGAAGGCCGCGGCCACGCCGTTGGCCTGCAGGGCATCGACCTGGTCTTTCATCAGCGAGATCAGCGGCGACAGCACAATGGCCACGCCCGCCCGATGCAGGGCCGGTATCTGGTAACACAGGGACTTGCCACCGCCTGTCGGCATCAGCACGAAGGCATCCTTGCCGGCGACCAGTTCCTCGATGATGCGCTGCTGATGGGGACGAAAGCTGGCATAGCCAAACACGTTCTGCAGTGTGTCGCGGAGGTCGCCGGCGGTGGTAGGTGATGTGACAGTCATCGTGCCCATTGTACCCGCCTGCCCCGTTAACCCCCAGGCCGGCGATTTATATTAACTGCAGGAACGGATCGCATCCGCGAACAGGATTACGCCTGCATTGCCAGGTGTGGGATCAGCCCGGGGTGCGGTCGTCGTAGCGTGCGGTGTTGAACTTGCCGTCAAACAAGCGGTACACCCCGGCCACGCTGCGCGGCTGCTGCCGGTTCTGGAATACGCCCGGGTTGCGGGCTGCCGCGTCCGGGAAAAGCTCGGCGGCAATGGCGGTGGGTTCCTCAGCGAGCAACCTGAGAAACGCCACCGTCTCGTCCGTGCCGAGAAAATGGGACAGGTAAAGCTCGGTGCGCCCGGGTTCATGTCCGATCAGCGCAGCAAGCTCCCGCAGGTCGTGCTTGATATTTTCCGCCAACAACAGGGTGGACAAGCGTGGATTAAGACGCAGCGCCAGCACCTCCTGCTGCAGCGGATCGTTAATAATCGACTGCTGTTCATAGTCCGAGTCATCGATCAACGCGACCCGTGCAGCATAGTCCTGCAGGCCGTAACTGGCCCCGTGGCTTCGAATGGCCTGCAGCCAGGGACCGGGCTTGAACTGATACAGTCCGGTTGCCGTAGACCTCGGTGCGCGCGCCACCGGGTTGAAGTTACTCTCGACCCGGGCCAGCTCCATGAGGAAGGAAAAGTCCACACCGGTGCGTATGCTGCCGAGCCGAATCGCGGCAAGCACATCACTACCCATCCTGAAACGCGCCACATCGGCCCTTACCAGGTCGGCCGAGTTCAGGATCATGACCACCAGTGGTTCACTGATCAGGTCATCCTCTGCATCACTCTGCGGCAGGTAAAACTGTCTGAATTCCTGCAACGCCTGCCGGGTCTTGATGCCTTGTTCACCGTCCGGCTCCGACATGCCCAGGTCGAAGCCCAGCGCCATCAGGTTGGCCTGCAGCTCGCGGATATCCGGCGTGAAGGTCTCGGCCTCCTGTTGCGGTCTGTCCGCCTTCTGCGTCAGCACCTCGAGCTGCAGCGGCTTTTCCCCGAGCAGCACCTGCTCGGTGGTGGTCTGCCTGTTGAGCTTCAGCGCAAGTTCCTTTAACAGCGCGTCCTGGTTATCGATATGCGACCTCATAAAGCCGCGCATATCACCGATATCGCGCTCCATCGCGACCAGCTCCTCGCCAGTGTCCCGCGGGCCCGGCATGAAAAGCACCCCGGCCAGTGTCCCGGTTACAAACAACACGCCGGCGATGATCAGGAGCTGCAGCAGTGAGTAGCGATGCCTGTTTTTCCCTTCCTGTATTGACTCGAACAGACGTGTGCTGACACGGTGAAAGGTATTGGCCAGCTCGGTTTGCCGCGCCAACTGGGACTGTTGTTCAGCCTGCATCTGGGCCTGGCGGGCTTCCGTGGCCTGCATGCTCGCTTCATAGCGGCTGCGTTCCTCCTCGAGCTTCGCCTCCAGTGTAGTGACATGCGCCTCGGTGAACTTCTGGCGCTGTTCGGCATGCGCCACCGAGCGTTCCAGCAACTCAATCTGCTGGTGCGCATGACGGCGTTCCGCTTTGACCTGTTTTATCTGCTGCCGCAGATCGGCCAGCAGCTCTATGTCCGCATCATGGGCATGTTGCAGGTCTTCCCGCACCTTTGCCAGCTCCGCGCTATCGACGGCATGCGCCTTGCGGACCGCCTCCAGTTCCTGCTGCAGCGCACCTGTCCCCGGCAACCTGTACTGCCTGATGGATTGCAGATATTTTGTTATCGCGTTCATGATTATTCTTGTTCGATAATAACAGACTACAGGCGGGGGGCGGCTAACAACAAGAGCTCGGGAAATCCGATGAGTTCATTGTTCCGGCCGCGGCGCGGCGGAGAGTCGGAATCCAGCACCCTGGCATTCAGCGTGGGGCGCTGCGGGGACCGCGGGGCTCACCCCTGGCTACCCGGCTACTGATGCTTACTAGTTGTTCCTTGGTTACATTTCACCAACAACCCGCCCGAAGCCTTCAACCTGGTCCCAGTCAGTAAACTCGATATTCGTTTTCGGGTCGGTCGGCCCCTTGGTGATCCACATAATGAACCTGATCATGGAGCGATCCAGGAAGCTGTATTTTTGATAGTCGATCTTTCCCGCAAAAACAGCCAGCAATTGCGGTTTCCAGGTAATTTGCTTGAGAAACTTTTTCAGATACGGATTTGTTTCAGGTGTATTTTTGTCGGGTTTGCGCGCAACAACATTGACGGAAAAGAAAGCATTGGGTTTTGTATCCAGAAGCCACGAATTTTCCTTTATGAACGCATAAATGGCAGGACTGTGTTTTCCGTAACGAATACTCGCACCGATGACAATCTTGTCGAATGCATTCAAATCGGTTTCACCGGCATTGACGACATCAACCAGCGTGACCTGATTGCCGGCATTTTCAATTACCTGCTGCAGGCGCAGGCAGATTTCCCGTGTATGGCCATCGGTGGTTGAATAGATAATAAGAACTTTAGCCATGACGGTGAAATGGATTTCCCTGATTTATTCAACATGCTGCGCGCTTCTCGTTGGACAATCTTACCCAGCACCGTGATACTTTTCCACCCGGGGAATGGCTCACCCTGTCCGCTGTTACTTGTTATCATGCAAGTACCGGCCCGGCACATGAAACGACTGCCGGTCCGGGCTCTTTATTGAGAAACCAGCAAGGTCGTACGATAGCGCCCAATCCACCCGTTTGAACGTATAGACTGGATGACGGGTACGTTAGCCGGTTTATCTTGTTGCCATGTCCTCCTCACAGCGAAGCATACACACCGGTAGAGACATTTATGAGCCCCTGGATCCTGATCGATACTGCACAGGTGCCCGGCAATGGCGGGAAACTGTGCCTCTACCAGCGGGGCGATGAGTTCTCGATCAGGGTCGCGGGCCGTGGTGAACTGATGAACAGCCGCGTCCATGGCTCCGAGGATGCACTGGCTGAACACAGCTGTGCGAGGCTGGCGGATTGTGTAAATCCGCGACTACTGATCGGTGGCCTGGGCATGGGTTTTACCCTGGCTGCGGCACTTCGGCACGTGGGTAACCAGGCGCAGGTGATGGTCGCTGAACTGGTCCCGGCAGTGGTGACATGGAACAGGGGGCCGCTTGGCGAACAGGCGGGGCTGCCGCTGCAGGATCCACGGGTGACGGTGAGTGAAGTGGATGTCGCCCGCCTGCTCATCGCCGGGCAGCAAGCCTACGATGCGATCCTGCTGGATGTGGACAATGGTCCAGAGGGACTGACCCGCAAGCAAAACGACTGGCTCTATAGCCTGGACGGTTTATCCGAGGCCTACACGGCGTTGCGTCCCGGCGGTGTGCTGGCTGTATGGTCTGCGGGCCCGGATAAAGACTTCCTGCAACGACTGCACAAGGTGGGCTTCGGAGTGGATGAGCAGCGTGTCCGCACACGCGGCTCGAAGGGTGCACGGCACATCATCTGGTTCGCCAGCACCGCGGCCTGATCAGGACGACAGTCACTGCAATCCACAACGGCATGCCGTGCACCACGCCACACGCTGCTGCCGCGATTAGCAGCCGGCTGCAGCGCACCGTCAATGCAAGTCGGCGCTATGATCGATACGACCCCCGGCGGGTTATTTTGCCAGGCCGGTTGCTTTAGAACCTGCCTTTTTCGTGGCCGGCCTTTTTCTGGGTGCCGCTGGTTTCTTGGGGGCTTCCGCCTGCATCAGCCGATCATTGACCAGCTTTTCCGCCATGGCCCAATCCTCTGCGGAATCGCCACCCTGAAAACCGCGACGCTCGGCAATCAGATAGGCCTCCTTTTCAATCATTCGCTGGCGATGCTCGGCATCAGTACTGGTACCGTATGTTGGCATCTTGCGCGATTCGATCCTGGCGCCCAGCTTGGTCACTGCCTTCTCCAGCGTGGTTTCAAGTTTGCGCTCGAGTTCGGACTCCAGCTCCAGCACCCGTGCGCGCAGTGTTTCCAATTCACCAGACAACGTCTTCAGCGTCAGTTTCTCCGTCATTCTCATTTCCCCTGGTTTTCTGCCCCACAATAAGGCAGTTTGGTGATGTATCCTCGAACTATCTGAAAATCCTGTTAATTCAGTGCCTGACCGAAATTTGCCTTTGCAAACCGGATAAATTCAGCCAATCAGGCGTGATTATTCATTGCATGGCATCGTGAAATCAACCGTTAATTGATAGTTACTGCACATGGAATTTTTGTGCCTGACTGTTGACGCGAACAGACCAGGTGGGACAAGCAGCCTTTAATTGCCGTGATCCCGGCAAACAGCTTCACGCCGCGCGTGGTGACACTGCGGGAACCGCTTGGGGTCACAGCGTATCGTTGCTAAGATCAATCCCATCGACGCGATATGTCAGCGCCGAAAATCATTGCACCACGGGGAATATTCATGTCACTACAGGACCAATTGCTGAAGGCCGGACTTGTCGATGACAAGAAAGCAAACAAGATTAAAAAGACCCGGCACAAGCAGATCAAACAGCAGCAGAAGAACAAGATAGAGACGCCGCAAGCAGCAAAGCTGGCCGCGCAGCAGGCACACGCGGAGAAAGTAGCGCGCGATCGTCAACTCAACCAGCAACGCAAGGCCGAGGCCGAACGCAAGGCTATCGCTGCGCAGGTGCGCCAGCTTATCGAGATGAACCGCCAGACCCGGGATGAGGGTAATATCGACTACAGTTTTACCGATGGTACGCTGGTCAAGCGCATTGCCGTCAGCGACGCTCAGCTGAAACAGCTGGGTAACGGCCACCTCTGTATCGTCAGACTGGATGAGCAATACGAACTGATCCCTACCCTGGTCGCCGACAAGATACGGCTGCGTGACGAGCACACGCAGATACTGAGCAACCAGCCTACCGAGACACCTGACGAGGACGACCCTTACGCCGATTTCCAGGTGCCTGACGATTTGATGTGGTAATCACAGGCCCTGTCTAGAGCCCTGCCCCGGTGGCTGCCTTACGCGGGTAGAACACCGCTTCTGCAAGTCCGGCAACAATGCGTGTATACGCTCACAGGCACGGTCCCGGCGGGCGCCCTGGCATGGGAATTGTCGGACACCGAATTGCAGCTGTGCTGCCACTGCCTGTCCGGCTCGATGGCGGCTGGTGCCTGCCGGACCAGCAACGGGCTTAGCCCTCATGCCCGCATCAGGAATTCTGCAAGGCCTCGCTGGCACCTGCATCTGGCTCACCCAGTGGCACGATAAGCAGCTTGCCGGCGAAGATACGGCTGCTGTCCAGACGGTTGATCTGGCGCAGCCGGGTGACTGTCGTGCGGCTGTTCTGTGCAATGGTGCTTAATGTATCACCCCATCGAACCCGGTACTTGACCGACTGCACACGCTGATCCGTGGGCAGCAGCGCGAGCTGCTCGAGGAAACGCTGCTTGCTTTTCCCGGGAATGAGCAGGGTGTGTGAGCTGGCAGACGCAGTGGTCGATCGTATAAGACCCGGGTTGAGACGCTGCAACACCTCCAGGGAGGTTCCGCTCAGCCGTGCGGCGACCTGCAGGTCGAGCTGTCCACCCGTGTTGACGGTACTGAAGTAAGCTGTATTTGCCAGGGCGGGCAGTGTGACATTGTACGCCTCGGGGTTGGAGATAATGGCACGCAGTGCGATGAGTTTTGGTACATAACTGCGGGTTTCCTCTGGCAACGATAGATGCCAGAAATCAACCGGTTTACCCTGGTTGCGATTGAGGCGTATGGCCTTGTTAACCCGTGCCCTGCCCGCGTTGTAGGCCCCCAGCGCATGCAGCCAGTCACCGTCAAAGCGCTGCTGGAGTTCACTCAGATAATCCAGCGCGGCCTCGGTAGCCGTAATGATGTCGCGGCGACCGTCAAACCACCAGTCCTGGCGCAGTCCGACATGTTTGGCGGTGGCCGGCATGAACTGCCAGATACCCACCGCCCCGGCGGGTGAATCGGTAAAGGGATCAAAGGCGCTTTCAACGACCGGCAGCAGCGCGAGCTCGGCGGGCAAACCGCGTTCCTCGACGCGACTGAGAATATAGAACAGGTAGGGTTGACCGCGCTGCAAAATGCGTTCGATATGGCGGGGGTGATTACGGAAGTTATCGATATGTGCCTGCACGGACGGCGCCACCTGCTGCGGCAGGCTGAACCCGGCGCGCAGCCGCTCCCAGATATCACTGTGCCCCCCCATCCCGGCAAGTGTCTGCTCCACTGGCGGAGAATGCGATGCCGCTGTGTCTTCACGGACGGCACCCGCAGGGGAGTAGTGCGGCTCAAGGGGAGTGGCTGCAAAGGATGTTTCCCAGCGCTTCTCCAGGTCATGACCCATCCTGTGGGTATCCTGGGAGATATGAAGGTGTGTGGCCAGTGCAGAGGCCGCCATTGCAACCGCCGGTAGCCAGAGAGAGTGTGTCAGAGGCATCGTTGTGTAGCTCCAGGGTGCGCGTGTTTACTCACCACAGTCCATGTGTTCCATGACATGAGGCAATATGCGTACCATCCCCACCGGCTGCGCCTGGAGCAGGCGGCCATAAATTATATCTTATTGATTTTATTAACTATATTACACAATACAGGGGTGAGAGCGATGACGCAGGTACGCGTCACATAATTGGCATGAGGGAGTTTCAGGCGGTGAACCGCCAGATAATCAACGCAGCTGTGCCGGCGGCACTGAGCTGTCAGCGCATACCCGGGCTCAGTGCCCGGGTGGTCCGGCTGGCCAGTCGAGGTCGAAAGGAAACGGCCGCTGCTCGGTATTGAATGTCAGGTAGCGGACGATCTGGTAGGTATAGGTTGCCAGTGACTGACCAAATTTCACCAGTGGCTCGTTGGTCTCTGCCGTGAACAATACCGAGAAAAACTGTAGCAGGATAACCACACCCACGACCACGCGCGAAACCGAGTACATCAATATCACCACGAACATAAAAAACAGTCGTAGCCAGGTGGACCGTGTTTTCAGGTTTTGTTTCACGGTCATGGGTTGCTGTTGCCTGTCCCCTGAACCATTGGTTGCAGGGGGTATTTCATCACTCATGGCAAACTCCTGTTGCAGGCCGGCTTTTTTTCCATGTTACCTGCTATGGCCGAATAATACTGCAGCTTCGCCTGTGCATGACGAATTCATCATGATTATCGGGCAACCAAACATCAGGGATCCTTGTGACGGTACTAGTCTCCAGGTTGATGAGAGTGATAGCGTTTGGTTACAGCGCTTGCCCGCTTCCGTCATACGCCTGCAGGCACAAGCAGTCCGCTGATCCGATCACTAATGACAAGCAGCAGGCCGGCCTGTATGGTTTTCAGGTGCAAAAGACGCCGAATACGGCCCGGAGAGTCTGTGTGCAATGCAGGTGCGTATTTTTCTGTCTCGCGCTGTTGGCCTGCACACCGGCACAGGCGGACGCGCAAACGGAGGCTGCAACCATGCCCGATCCACGGCTCGATGAAGCCATCGCGCTAATGAACAACTTTGCGCAGCGCACCGGGCTTGCATCCGGACAGCCGCGGCGACGCTACCTGTGGACGGATGCCTTTGCCGTCTGTAACTATCTTGGCCTGGCACGCACCACTGGCGAGCAAGCTTACACGGAGCGCGCACTGCAACTGGTCGACCAGGTACATCACACCCTCGGCCGGCATCGGGACGATGAGCGGCGCTCGGGGTGGATCAGCGGACTGGGTGAACAGCAGGGTGAACGGCATCCGACCCGGGGCGGGTTGCGCATCGGCAAAGACTTGCCGGAGCGAGGCCCCCGCGAGCCCATCGACGAGCGCCTGGAGTGGGACCGCGACGGCCAGTACTTCCACTACCTGAGCAAGTGGATGCACGCCCTCGACCAGGTCACGCGGTCTACACGACAACCCCGCTTCAACGACTGGGCACGGGAGCTCGCCCGCCGTGCATTCGAGGCCTTTACCTACCTGCCCTCTCCCGCATGGGGACCCCGCAGGATGTACTGGAAGATGAGTATCGACCTGACACGCGCGCTGGTCCCCTCCATGGGGCAGCACGACCCGCTGGACGGCTACATCAGCAACCTGCAGCTGCAGACCACCGCGGCCGCACTGCCGCAACCGGTCAGCGGACCGGATCTCGTGGAGGAAACACGCCAGTACGCAACAATGCTGCAACGGGGCGAACTGGCCAGCGCCGATCCGCTTGGCCTGGGCGGCCTGTTGATCGATGCCTGCCGCCTGCAGCAGCTCATGCAACAAGGTGCGCACCCGGACACACAGCTGCTCACCCGGCTGCTTGATGCAGCACTCACCGGTCTGCATCACTATGTGTCGAGCGGTGAGCTGCAACTGCACGCCAGACAGCGGCTCGCATTTCGCGAGCTCGGCCTTGCCATCGGGCTACATGCCGTGGAACGCATGCAGCAGGCAGCTATCCACGACAGCGGTCACACCAGCAGCAGTCCGCGGCTGCGCGCGCAACTGCAGACACTCATGCAGTACCTGCCGCTGCGCGACGAGATCGAGGCACTGTGGCGCGACCCCGAACAGCAGCGCAGCACCAGCTGGATCGAGCATCAGAACATCAACGAAGTGATGCTGGCGACAAGTCTTGCGCCGGATGGCTTTCTGGTGCTGTTGCCGCCCGCAGCACGGGATTAACAAGGTCGGGTGATCAGGCTACGCCCGGGAGTAAAAAACCCCCGCCGGATTCCATCCTTCCCGGTATAGACACTCTCGATTCGAACTAGCAGACCTATGCCCTGCGCAGGAATGCAAACCAGCGTGCCAGATTCAGCAGGCTGGCGAGCGAGCTGGCGACATAGGTCCAGGCCGCTGCACGCAGCACCCGGCGCACGGCCGTCTCGTCCCCGGGCTGAATGTAATCGCCGGCATTGAGAATCGGTAATGCCTTGCCAAAGCTGGCATCCAGCTCCACCGGCAGCGTGACCAGGTGTACCAGTGTCGCGCTGGCCATACTGCCCAGCCCGATGGCACCCATGACAAGGCCTGCGGAGGGCGCACGGGTAATGGCCAGTGCAACCGGCAGCAGGAACATGGCACCGGCACCGATCTGCTGGGTCGTCTGCGCCAGCTTCACCAGGCGGTGGCGCAGTGCCAGCTTTCGCTCATTGCGCTGATGCTGTATGGCATGACCGACCTCATGCGCGGCAACCGCGACGGCCGTTAATGACTTGTGATCATAATTGTCGGGGCTGAGACGCACCGCACGCTGTTCCGGATCGTAGTGATCGCCGCCCTGCTCTGTCTTCTCCACCGCAACCTGCGGCATCCCGAACTGGTCCAGCAGGTGACGCGCAAATTCACCACCCGTTCCCGGAATCCGCGGCAGTTCACCGGCATAGCGCCTGAAGGTGTATTGCGCCCACCACTGCGGGCCGAACACCAGCAGCAACAGCAACAGTATGATAAGCGCAATATGCATAATTATTGAGTATACCCAGCCAGTGTAAAAAAAGTTTTATTGCAGGAGCAGTGTATGATAGCAACGTAATGGTTTTGACAACGCGGGCGGTAGCCGGGTAAATATGCTGGGTGTCGAAAATTTGGCCAAGGTGTATCGCTCCGGCAGCACCCGACAGGCGGTGTTCGACAGGCTGACATTCAGCGTCAGGCAAGGCGAAACAGTTGCCTTGCTGGGTGCCAGTGGCAGCGGCAAGACGACCCTGCTCAACCTGATCAGCGGTATCGATCGCCCGGACAGCGGTCGCGTATCGCTGGACGGTGTCGATGTACACGCACTGGCGGAACCCGAACGCACCCTGTTGCGGCGCCGGCATATCGGTTTCGTGTTCCAGTTTTTCAACCTCATCCAGACCCTGACGGTGGGTGAAAATATTGCCCTGCCGCTGGAACTGCTGGGTGAAGGTCCTGCCGCTACCCGGCAGCGCGTTACCGATCTTATGGAAGCGGTCGGACTCGACGCTCTGCAACAGCGTTTTCCGGAGACACTGTCGGGCGGTGAGCAGCAACGGGCCGCCATTGCACGTGCACTGGCGCACCGGCCTGCCCTGCTGCTGGCCGATGAACCCACCGGCAACCTGGATGAGGATACCGCCGGGCGGATCACCGAACTGCTCACCGGCCTGGCCAGGCGGCAGGGAACGACCCTGCTGCTGGTTACTCACAGCACAGGCGTTGCACAGGCGGCCGACCGGGTGCTGCGTCTCAGCCACGGGCAGATAGCCGCAGACGAAGGACCGTGAAGCTTTTCTCGCCATTGCTGTTACGCGCCGGTTTGCGCTATCTGTTGCGCCATCGCTGGCAGGGCCTGCTGGCCCTGTCCGGCATTGCGCTGGGTGTGGCGGTCGTGCTGGCGGTGGACCTGGCCAACAGCGGCGCGCGTGCAGCCTTTGAGCTGTCCGCACAACAGTTGCAGGGCAAGGCCACGCATCGCCTTGCGGTGCCCGGGGCCACACTGCCCGATGCCGTGTATGTCAACCTGATACGCCAGCCCGGTGCACCGCCCATGGCGCCGGTAGTGAGCGACTGGGTCAGGGTCGAAGGGGGCACGGGACGTTACCGCCTGGTGGGGTTTGACCTGTTCGCCGAGGCGCCTTTCCGCGGCCAGCTTGCCGCTGCGTCGACAGGCGCGGGCTTCATCGGCGACTGGCTGACACAGCCAGGTGCGCTGCTGCCTGGCGCGGCAACGGCACGTGCACTCGATGTTGCTGCAGGTGACCGACTGGCCATTCTCTACCGCGGCAAATCCGCCACGCTCAAGGTGCTGCGCATCGATACGCAGCGAGGCAGTGCCGCTGACGACCTGTTGCTGGTCGATATTGCCACCGCCAAATCCATTCTGGATATGAACGGGCAACTCAGCTACGTGGACCTGATCCTCGATGCTGCCGGCGAACACTGGGTCAGGCAGCGCATTCCCCCCGGTGTGCAATTGCAGACAGTCAGCGAACAGGCACAGGGGGTGACACGCCTGTCAGCGGCGTTTGAACTGAACCTCACCGCCATGAGTCTGCTGGCCCTGCTGGTCGGCATGTTTCTTATTTTCAATGCCATGACCTTTTCCATGGTGCAGCGGCGCAGCCTGTTCGGGCGGCTGCGCGCCATCGGTGTAACGCCGCGGGAACTGTTCAGCCTGATCCTGCTCGAGGCCGTAATCGTGGCCGTGCTGGGTACCCTGCTCGGTCTGTTGCTCGGTGTGTGGCTGGGCCAGGGGCTGACACGGCTGGTGGCGGCTACGGTCAGCGATCTCTACTACAACGTCAGCGTATCGGCCCTGCAGCTTGACGGGACGGCACTGCTTGTCGCCGCCGGCCTGGGCGTGGCGGCGACCCTGCTGGCGACACTGGTACCCGCC
>JBATFE010000060.1:0-3511 GCA_049664445.1 Gammaproteobacteria bacterium | reverse complement strand
AGTCAGCCGGATGACATCGAACGTTACAGGGTTGAGCCGTACGTCATGAGCGCGGATATTTATGCTGCGTCGCCACACACGGGCCGGGGCGGCTGGACCTGGTATACCGGGGCGGCGGGCTGGATGTACCGGTTGACTGTGGAGACACTGCTGGGCGTGCATCTGGAAGCAGACCATCTGCGCATCGCGCCCTGTATCCCGGCTCACTGGGAATCATACAAAATCCACTACCGCTATCGCGACACGGTCTACCACATCACCATCAGGTGCACGGGTGAAAAACCGGAGCATGTGAACCCTGTGACCGTAGACGGAGCCGTCGTAGATGTAACTGACATGGGCGGTTCAGGGCAACCGCAAGGCAAGTTGATCCCCCTTGTGGATGACCGCCGGGAGCACTATGTCGACGTGGAACTGGGATAAGGGCATGCCTGGCCAGCACTGAAGCTTAACCATCATTATGTCCAGAATGGCCCTTATCTGATACGCGCGTAGCGCCAGTCCCGGCCAGGGCTGTCAGAATCCATACAGCCGTGGCAGCAGCCAGCTCAGGGTCAGCCACATGATAAGCGTCAGCGGCAGTCCGATGCGTACGAAATCACCGAAGGTATAGCCGCCGGCGTTCATCACCAGCAGGTTGGTCTGGTAGGCCATCGGCGTAGCGTAGCTCATGTTGGCGCCGAACAGTACCGCCAGCACGAACGCCTCGGCCGGCAGGCCCAGGCTATTGGCGATCGAGATGGCGACCGGTGTACCGATGACTGCCGCGGCATTGTTGGAAACGATGTTGGTTAACAGGGCCATCAGCAGGATCAGGCCGCTCAGGATCAGGCTCGGCGACAGCCCGGCGGTCAGCGCCAGGTAGACATCGGCCAGCCAGGCGGTTGCACCGGTCTTCATCAGCGCCATGCCCAGTGCAAGGCTGACCACCACGATCATGATTACAGCGGTGCTCAGGGCATTGCTGACATCGCGCCACGCCAGGCTACCGAACAACAGCATCAGCAAGGCGCCGGCCACGGCACTGATCGCGATTGGCAGCAGGCCGACTGCCGCAGTGACGATCACCAACCCCATGATCAGCAAGGCCAACGGCGCATTTTTCGTGGAGGGAACATCGGCGGTTGCGTCCAGTACCAGCAGCTCGCCGGAACGCTTGATTTGTGACAGCTGCTCGCGCGCGCCCTGTACCAGCAGGATGTCACCGACCTGCAGGCGGATATCGCCGATATCCTTGCGCAGGGTATGCACCGTGCGGCCGGCCTGGGCCAGGGCGAGCGTGGCAAGCTGGTAGCGATCGATAAAACGGCTGGAATTCAGGGTACGATTGACCAGCGGCGAGCCCTGTACCACGACGATCTCCGCCAGTTGCTGATCCTTTGCCTCCAGTGGGTGTTCGTCGTCCACCGCACGCTCGCCGGAATAGAGCTGCGCGCCAAGCACTTGCTCGTATTCCTTCAGCTGAGCCGGGGTATCCTCGAGGACCAGCTGGTCGCCGGCCCTGAGCATGACATCGGGCAGCGGCAGCAGCACGCTTTCGCTGCGCTGGATGCGCTTTACTTTCATTCCGCTGCCGGTTTTTTTCAGCAGTTCCGACAGCGTGCGGCCAACAGCATAGCTCTGCTCGGTGATGTTGAGCTGGGCGGAAAAGATGCGCGGCGAGGTATCGGACAACTCGGTCTGGCGCTCCGGCAGCAGGCGTGGCGCGACCAGCCACAGGTAGAGAATACCCAGGCTGCCGGCGATAACGGCTGGCACGAAGAAATCAAACATGCCGAAGCGACGCAGGCCGAGATCCGCTGCGACACCGACCACCAGCAGGTTGGTGGAGGTGCCAATCGTTGTCGCCATGCCACCGATCAGCGTGGCCAGGCCCATCGGCATCAGGATGCCGGAGGCGCTGGTGCCGGATCGCAGGGAGACACTGACCAGGATCGGCAGTAACAGCACCACGATCGGGGTATTGTTGACGAAGGCGCTCAACAGACCGGCCAGTACCAGCGTCAGCAGCAAGGTGAGCTGCGGGCTGTGCGACCAGAGGCGCTGCAGCACTCGTCCGATCGGTTCCAGCGCGCCGGTACGCACCAGGCCGTGTCCGACAATCATCAGCCCGCATACCGCCACCAGCGCCTCGTGGCCGAAGCCGCTGAAGAAGTCGACCGTGTGCAGCGGCCCGGCTGCATCCTGGTACGGGAACCATTCGAAGCCGAGGGTCAGCAGCACCAGCACCACCAGGCTGGAGGTTTCCAGCGGGATGCGCTCGCGCGTGAACAGAAACAGCGCAACGGCTGTCAGGGCAAGCACGGCCAGTGCGTGCTGGTCGGGTAGTGGCGGCATGGGCAAGCCCGGTTATGAAGACGGCGTCAGTATAGCCAAGCCATACGGCAGCCGTCGTTGCTTTCGCGGGCGATGCCGTATTAACTGCATGCCCTGGATGTATTTCCTGTCTCGTTGGCCTACCTCAGTACTTTCCGCTTTCTCCTGATAGCTTGCTTTGCTTTAAGTTCATAACGTTGGTTCCTCAGCAGGTCATTTGTACAATATAAACTGTCAACCAAAGTCATGAGCGCCATGATTAATTCGGCCTATACTCGTGCCACCTATGCAAAACCTGTTTAAATTGTCAGCAGATCGTCGTTCCAGGCCATGCCACGGTTCGCGGGGCACGCGCCGAGAGGGATTGTGAACCTGTTGCAGCGGGTCTTCTTCGCATGGCTGGTTCTCACCGGTGCCGCCGGCGTCATGGCGGAACCTGCGGGACAAAACGACGCGGACGCTGTGGTTGCGCCAGCCGGAACGCTGCATGCGCTGATCGCGGCAGAGGCTTTGCCGACGCTCGCCACCACGCAACTGGACTGGCAGTCAATCCGGGCATTCTACGCGGCGCGCAATTATGAACCGGTCTGGACCGGTGGTGACCGCGTGCGGTCTGACGCAGGGTATGCCATCGACCGGCTGGCACGGTCGTATGAAGACGGCCTGTTGCCGGGCGAATATCACGTAGACGAGATCCGCCTGAATCTCGACCTGGCTGGCCAGGAGGCGTTCCAGTCGGTTGAATTGATGCTGACTGACGGGGTGCTCCGGTACCTCCGGCACCTTCACGCCGGACGGCTGGAGCCGCAGGCCGTCGATCCCGAATGGCATATAAGTCAGCCCGCTGTTAATCCGGTTGCGCTCCTGACGGCCGTCACGGAATCCCCTTCGGTTCGCGATGCACTGCGTCAGCTGACACCCTCGCAAGTCGGTTACCTGCGGTTGAAAAAGCTGTTGCGCGACTACCGTGCACTCGACAGCAGCGGTGGCTGGCCCGTCGTGCCGCCCGGGGAGGCGCTCGAAAGAGACTCCCATGACCAGCGCGTGCAGTTGCTCCGGCACCGGCTGATACTGTCAGGTGATCTGGCTGGCCATGACGATGGCACGGCATTTCATTTTGACGCCGCTGTCGAGGCGGCGGTGCGCAAATTCCAGGCCAGGCACGGCCTCGAGGAAGATGGCATTGTCGGCAGCA
>JBATFE010000059.1:0-7249 GCA_049664445.1 Gammaproteobacteria bacterium | reverse complement strand
TCATCGATCCGGCGCTCGGCCTCTTCAAGGCGTTGTGCCTGCTCGGTCCTGCTCAGTTGTGACAGCTGGTCTACATCGAAGATAATGTTTTCCAATGTTTTCACTCCTCGCATTCAAGCTCCGACCTACGACGCTTGTCATTACGCCCGCAACGTCCCGGGCTGTCAACCACAATTGATTGACGGAAATTCCCTCGTTTTTACGCCCCTGAATGTAGGGTTATGATAATGCTGGTATATTGGGATCGATTAATTTTTTTATATTCAGATGTAGTGGGCGAAATAATTAATTTTATTTTAACTGCATGAATAATATAGGAATTATGTGTTTATTATAATTTATTAATATAATGTGAATTATGTATTATGTCTATAATCATTTGTTTTATATGTATTATATTTATGTATTTAGCTAGCACATAATTTTATTAAATTAGTGCTTGCTTATTTAAGAGAGTGCTTATATTATCATCACCGTTATTGCTAACGAATAAACATTGAACATTTACATTATCTAAATTACTTCTTGGAGAAAGACATGAAAAAGATTTCAACTGTACTGTTTGCTGCGACCATCGCTGTTGCATCGACTGCTGCTTCTGCATGGGGTGGCTGGGGTCCTTGGGGCGGCGATCGTGGTTATGGTGGTAATGACTGGGATGGCTTTGGTGATGGTTGGGGTGACGGCGATTTCGACGGCGACTTCGGCTTCAACATGAGCGGTAGCGGTCGCGGCCGTGGCAGTGGTTATGGCCGTGGTTATGGTCGTGGTTATGGCGATTACTATCGTGGTTATGGTTACGGTCCCTATGGTGGTTACGGCGCTCCTTATGGTGGTGGTTACGGTGCTCCTTATGGCGCAGCACCTTACGGCTATGCGCCGGCTGCTCCTGCTGCACCGGCTGCTCCTGCTGCTGCCCAGTAAGTCACCTTACTGCACCAGTAAAAGCCAAACGGGGGAGGCTCGCCAGAGTCACCCCCGTTTTTTATGCCTGCAGGTAAATACTCGTAGCGTGAGTTACGAAAACCGTGTGATATTTCCGCGGTTAGGAAAGCAATGATCTTATTTCACATGAATCAAGAGGTGCTGTCATGAAAAAGGGGTTTATGACTTTATTGATCCTGGCTACAGGACTGTTCGCGCTGTCGGCCCGCGCCGACGTGCTGGTGCTGGTACATGGCTATCTGGGCGGTGCGTATTCCTGGGATGAAAGTGGTGTGACTGCCGTGCTGCAGCAGCATGACTGGCAGCGTGCTGGCGTCTATGTCACCGGTCCGGCCGGAGTGCAGTTGATCCCGGCAGCGGGTATACAGGCACAGACCAGTCACAAGCTCTACGCGGTCGACCTGCCATCAGAAGCACCGGTGCTGGTACAGGTCTACCAGTTGCACGAAATTCTTCAGGCAATCAGCCGGGTACACAAGGACGAGCCGCTGATGCTGGTCGGGCATTCCGCCGGCGGGGTGGTTGCCCGTATGGCACTGGTGCAGGGTAAATACGACAATGTGAAGGCGCTGATTACCATCGCCAGCCCGCACCTGGGGACCTCGCGTGCCGAGCAGGCGCTGGACGCCACGGATATCCCGTTTCCCATCTCCCTGATGACGGACTTCTTCGGTGGCGGCGCCTATCACACGGCCATGCGCTCACGTGGCCTGTATGTCGACCTGGTGCGCCCGCAACCCGGCACCCTGCTGTACTGGCTGAATGCGCAGGCACATCCCGATATTAAATACTTTTCTATTGTCCGTGGCCCGTCGCAGGCCGGCTGGGGTGACTACGTCGTGCCGACCTACAGTCAGGATATGAACAACGTGGCGGCGTTACAAGGGCGTTCATCGCTGGTCAATGTGCCGGTCAGTCACGGACTGGAGCCGGTTGATGGCAGTGCGATTGTGCAGTTGCTGTCTGAACTGAAATAGCAGGCTTGCAGTCGTCACTCCCGCAGCCGTGACGGGAGTGACGCGGTAAGTGGGTACCACTGCCGCTTGCCCGGGTCTGTCAGGCTTCCAGGTCTCGCAGTGTGGCGACTATCTGTTCAGGTTCCATGCGCCGGGTGTAATCCTTGTCTGTATGCGCGGCGCGGATCACCGCGTTGCTGTCGATGACATAGGTTGCCGGTACCGGCAATTCCCAGCTGTCATCGCCATTACTTGCCGGCACATCCAGTCCCCACTTCAGGTACAGCGGCCGCATCTCTTCGTAGACAGTGAACAACAGGCCGTACTGGCGTGCCGTTTTGTTGCCAAGGTCGCTGAGTACCTCAAACTCCAGCTGATGTTCGTCGATGGCGCCCATGGTCTTGTCGGGTGTTTCCGGGGAGATGCCGATCAGGGTTGCGCCCAGTGCCCTGATTTCCGGCAGCTTTGACTGCAGTGCATGCAGTTCCAGATTGCAGAAAGGACACCAGCCGCCACGATAAAAACTGACCACCGCCGGTCCGTGCCTGAGCACCTGGTACAGGCTGACCGGCTCACCCGTGACATCGGGCAAGGTAAAGTCGGGCGCGATATCCCCGACAGCAAGGGCGTTTCCGGCAACCTGTGAGGCGTACAGTTTCTCAAAACTGCCGGCAACAACCTGCGCTTCCTCTTCCGGCAGCGCAGACATGAACTTTTCAACGGTTTCCCCGATCCGGTCGGCAAGGCTTGAGTCATTCTGGTCCATGGTCATTGCTCCTTTATTAGCAGTCGAATATCACTGTGAATCTACAGGTATCAGCAGCTGCAATGCACGTTTCCCGAGGTCGCGTATGAGCGCCGGGTCATTGCGGGTTTTTGCATACAGCATGATC
Source organism: Gammaproteobacteria bacterium (assembly GCA_049664445.1). Taxonomy (GTDB): domain Bacteria; phylum Pseudomonadota; class Gammaproteobacteria; order UBA9214; family UBA9214; genus UBA9214. The sequence goes on along the minus strand of JBATFE010000059.1, from coordinate 4,455 downwards.
CCCTCGGTATAGGCAAACAGGGCGCTTGCCGCTGCGGCAGTATCCATCGCAGGCAGTTCGCCGCTGGCAACCGCCTCGTTGAGTGCGGCCGCAAAAGGCGCCTCGGCAGCGGACAGGATGCTGTCTACCCTGGCGCGCAGTGCTTCATCCTGGGTGCTCATCTCGCAGCCGATGTTTCCGAAAGGGCAGCCGAGTACGTAGCCGGTATTCTTCTTCACCTGTTTGTGGAAGTCATACAGCGAGACGAAAAAACGGTCTATGCGTGCCAGTGGCGGCAGGTCACGGGCAAAGGCCTTGTTGATCAGGGTCTCCTGCATAACGGCCTGTGTCTGGTCGAGGACGGCCAGTGCCAGATCGCGTTTTGACGGAAAGAAATGATAGAAACTGCCTTTCTTGACGCCGGCGTGATTGCAGATTTGCTGGACGCCGACCTCGCGGTAGCTGCTGGCATAGATCAATGCCTGTGCCGAGTCGAGCAGACGTTGCCGGGTGTCGATTGTTGAATCCATGTGCACTACTATAGTTGACCGGTCGGTAAAATCAATAAAATTCTGCGAAAGTTGTATAACAATATGTATTTATTGATTAATATAAAAAAGGAATGCACCCTTTTTGCTTATACAGGAATCACCAGGCCACGCTCACAGAGCGCAAGGCTCACCAGCAAAGACTGTCCCTTTGCGCCTTTGCAAGAGCATCATCGGACCCCGTGTTGCCACATGATAAGTTTCGTGTTCTGAAGGATACTTGGGTAAGCTGCTGACTGCTTATGTGAGGGGAGACCGGCGTTGATCGAATTTGTAGCCCGACTGCTGTGGCGAATTATTTGCTGGATTGAACTGACGCTATTCACGCTCTTGCTGTATCTGCTGTCCTACCTGCCAGAATCGCTGATCAGGGGTTTTTATTTTCCCCTGTTCAGGGTCTGGTGCCGTTCATTCGTGCGCGCACTGGGTGTCGATCTGCGGGTACACCAAAAAAACACCCGGGCACTGCCGCAACACTACATCCTGGTCGCCAATCACCCCTCGGCCTTTGAAGATATCGGTATACCGGCGGTCTTTCCGGTGCATTCGCTGGCAAAAATCGAGGTCAGGGACTGGTGGCTGGTTGGCCGCATCAGCACCGCATCCGGCTCCCTGTATGTGCACCGGGAGTCAAAGGAATCTCGCAACGCGGCTGCCGGGGAAATCGAAACGAAGCTGCGCGGCGGTATAAACATCGCCCTCTACCCGGAAGGTGGCTGCAAGGGGCGACGTATCTTCGAGTCGTTCCGCTACGGCGCCTTCGATATCTCGTTGCGTACCGGGATACCCATGCTGCCGGTGTTTCTGCATTATGAATCACAGGATGACTTTGAATGGCGTGCGCCGCACACGCTGCTGCACAAGATCTGGCACATGATGACGACGCGTAACAACCGCGCCAATTACTACATCTACGACGCCATCGATCCCGCAGGCTTCAGCGACAAGGCAGCCTATGCGGAACATGTGCATAAGCGCTACCTGGAATGGCAGGCACGTTATCTGGACTAGTCAGCTGCGGATTCCTGCCTGTTGCTCACCATCCGTGGAATTTGTGTCCATCTCGGTTAAAATCCCTGCGCCCACTTCACGGTTGGGCCAATAAACAAACATAACGGCCGGGATAACTCACAATGAAAACCATGTTTGCCACTACTCTACGCCTGGCCAGTCGGCTGCCGCTACTTGCGCTGATGCAACTGGTAGTTGCGCCACTCGCTGCTGATGAACTGCTCATGAAGGACGGTTCCCGCCTGCTTGGCAAGGTGCTTAAACAGCAAGACGGCACGCTGGAATTTGAGACCACCTATGCCGGCACCATCAAGGTCAAGTGGGACCAGATCAGCGAACTGCATGCGGATGAACCGGTACGGGTGATGCTCGAGAACGAAGCGTTGTATGAAACGACAGATATAACACGGGAGGATGGTGCTGCGGTGGTCACGGCGGTGACCGATGGCACGTCTGTGTCAATCGAACCGGATGCGATCGCCTTTATCAATCCGGAACCGTGGCGTTACGGTGAAGGCTACCGGTTCACCGGGCGGCTTAATGCGGGCCTGGTATACCAGCGTGGCAACACCGTCAGTGACGAGGCTGATCTGGACGGCAACCTCGGATTGCGCTGGAAGGATGACCGGGTAACCGCCTATGGCCAGCTCGAGAAAGATTCCAGTTTTGGAGAGACGACAGCGCAGAACTGGCTGCTGACAGGCAAGTATGATCATTTTCAAACCGATAAATTTTTTTATGGTGTCAATACAGGTTTCGAGCATGATGAATTTGCGGATCTGCAACTGAGGTCGAAAATTGGTCCTCATCTGGGTTACCAGTTTTTTGAGCAACCGACGCTGAATCTCAGTACCGATGCCGGTGTTATGTATGTCAATGAGAACTTTATCGAGTCCGAGGATGATGATTATATGGCGCTCTCCTGGCTGGTTGATTATGACTGGTTTGTCATTCCCGACCATGTCCAGTTCTATCATCGCAATAGCGGGCTGCTGTCGGTGGAAGACGTTGGTGACCTGGTGATCAATTCATGGACCGGTTTTCGTTTCCCGCTCTATATGGGCATGGTGGCCAGTCTCGAGGCCGAGGTTAAATATGATGGTGGATCTCCGCCCGATGTTGACAAGACAGACACTACCTACCGCGCCAAGCTGGGCTACCAGTGGTAACAAGTCCAACTACCGGGTTTGGCGCATGAAGCGACTGCCCATGCCAGCCTGGGTCCTCGTATATGCCGTACTGTGGCTGCCGTTCAGTCTGGCCTGGTCCGCTGACACCGATGCCACGGCGGCGAGTGGGTCCGCCTCCCTTACCGCAGATACCCTGAATGCCCGCCTTAAGGAGGTCGAGACATCGACCTCGCTGGACGAGGAAACCCGCGCTTCGCTGACGGAGACCATTAACAAGGCGCAATCGAACCTGGAAGCTACACGCAGTAACAAGGCGACCACGAACAATTATATTCAGTTACGGGAAACAGCGCCGGCACAGGTAAAGACAATCCGCGAGCAGCTGGAGAAAGACAAGCAGGCGCCGGCGGATATAACGGTGTCCGTTAACCGTGATTCCTCCTTCGGTGAGGTCGAGCAGGCGTTATTGCAGGAAAAGGCCAACCTTGCGGCTGTCAAGGCGAAGCTTGCAGACGTGATAGGCCAGCTGGAATCCAGCAGAGAACGGCCGACGGCCATACCGAAACAACTGGCTGATGCGAAACAGGCCAGGCAAGAGCTGGAATCGAAACAGAAAGCACCCGCACCCAGGGATGAACTCGCCTGGGTCACGGAGGCACGCCGCTGGTTGCAGGATACCCGAAGTGAGGCGCTGCGCAGTGAAATCAACATGCTCGACCAGGAGTTGCTGACACTGCCGTTTCGTGTTGATCTGCTTGAAGTGCAACGAGATCAGCTGGCTCGCTCTGTTACACGTGCCACAGCCAGGATAGAACTGCTGGAAGATCTCTCGAGTCAACAGCGGCGCGCAGAGGCAGATGCTGCCGAGGCGGCAGCACAAACGGCGGTTGATGAGGCAACCGGCAAACACGTGCTGATACAGCAGCTGGCAGAGCAGAATGCTCAATTGACCCGCGACACATCTGCGCTCTCTCTTGACCTGAAGCAGAGCGGCGCCCGTGACGAGTCCGTCGACCGGGATGCGAAACGCATTGAAGAAAATTATCGCGCAGCCAGGGAACAGTTGCAGGTGGCCGGCACAAGTGCCGTTCTGGGTGAGGCATTGAGGCGGCAACGCCAGTCATTACCGGCGCCCGCACAGCTGCGCAAGACACTGGCACAACTCGAGGACAAGCATGCCCAGATCATGCTGCAGATGCTGCAGTATGATACGGAGTCTAAACGCCTTCGTAATCCGGAGGAATTTGTTGGAGAACTGACAAGTGACTTGACCCGTGAACAGGCCGCTGAAATCCATGATGATCTGCTGCAGTTGGCACAGAGCCGCCGTGAGTTGCTCACCAAGTCCATCAATCTGCACAAGTCATTTGTGCGCTCATTGGCCGATCTGGTTGCAAGCTACCGGCAGCTGCTTGATTTAAGCACCGGCTACGATGCTTTTCTTGCACAGAATCTGCTCTGGATTCGCAGTGCACCCGCACCGGGGCTGGATACCCTTGCGAGCCTCCCCGCGCAGGTTCGCTACATGATAGAGCCGTCACACTGGCTCCAGGTGCCGGCTGCCGTGATCGACGGGATGCTGAATTCAGTGCCTGTCAAGCTGCTGTTGCTGTTGTTTGCTGTGCTGCTCTGGAAGAGTCGCCTCCTGTACAGGCGACTCGTGGCAACGGGAGATCCTGTGGGTAAACCCGCCGTTGACAGCATCATGTATACGATCAGGGCACTTGGCCTGACCCTGTTGCTGGCGCTGCCGTGGCCGTTGTTGATAATGACACTGGGGTGGGCGC
>JBATFE010000058.1:0-5965 GCA_049664445.1 Gammaproteobacteria bacterium | reverse complement strand
AGCCGGCTGGTGTCCCTGGAACGTCAGTTACAAACCGTGCAGCAGGAAAACCAGAGCCTCAAGGACCGTACCGCCCGCGACTGGTTCATGGTGGGCGCCGCAGTGGTGCTGCTGGGTATCATTATCGGACTGATTATCCCGAAGATCCGCTTTCGCAAGAAATCGAGCTGGGATACTTTTTAAAGAGCAAAGTAAAAAAAGATAATGGCCACGGAAAACACGGAAAACACGGAAAAATTAAAACCTAACGAATGCCAGTCTAAAAAGAAAAGCTCTCGCCAAGGCGCAAAGATCGCAAAGATAGTATATTTTTTACTGGCGAGCCTTGCGCCTTGGCGAGAGAACCTAACAACGTTTATGTACGGGCACTATCGAGAATATTTTTCGTGTTCTTCCGTGGATTCCGTGGCTAACAAATAAATGCTTACTCGTCCGTTACGCAGCCGTCGGACGCATTCCTGACGCACTGGATATATTTGTACAGCGTACCGCGCGTCGCCTTGTAGGCCGGCATGGTCCACGCCTTGCGACGCTGTTCCATGTCGGCTTCGCTGACATCGACTGACAGGGTCTTGCTGTCCGCATCGATGGTAATGACATCACCGTCCTGGATCAGCGCCAGCGGGCCACCATCCTGTGCCTCCGGCACGATGTGTCCGATGATAAAACCGTGTGAGCCACCCGAGAAGCGGCCATCGGTCAGCAACGCCACGTCATTGCCGAGGCCGGCGCCCATAATGGCAGAGGTGGGCGTCAACATTTCCGGCATGCCCGGACCACCTTTCGGGCCCTCGTAGCGAATAACGACCACATCGCCCTTGTTAATGTGGCTTTCTTCCAGCGCAGCCAGCATGGCTTCCTCGCTGTCATACACCTTTGCGGGCCCGGAAAACTGCAGACCCTCCTTGCCGGTGATCTTGGCAACCGACCCGCCCGGCGCCAGATTGCCCTTGAGTATCTGGATGTGACCGGATGCCTTGATAGGGTCGTCGATATCATGAAAGACATCCTGACCGGCTGACAGGCCCGGCAGGTCCTGCAGGTTTTCAGCCAGCGTCCTGCCCGTGACGGTCAAACAGCCGCCATTGATCAAACCCTGCTCAAGCAGGTATTTCATCACGGCCGGGGTGCCGCCAACATTGTGCAGGTCTTCCATGACATATTGGCCACTCGGCTTGAGATCGGCAAGAAACGGCACCCGGTCACTGACCGTCTGGAAATCATCGATCGTCAAGGGCACATCAACGGCACGGGCCATGGCAATCAGGTGCAGGACCGCATTGGTTGAACCACCCAGGGCCATGATGATGACCATGGCATTCTCAAAGGCAGCCCGTGTCATGATGTCACGCGGCTTGATGTCTTTCTCAAGCAGGTTGCGAACCACGTTGCCGGCACTCAGGCACTCGGCCAGCTTGCCCGGGTCGACGGCCGGTGTCGATGAACTGTAGGGCAATGACATACCCATGGCCTCGATGGCGGACGCCATGGTGTTGGCGGTGTACATCCCCCCACAGGCACCCGCACCCGGACAGGCATGGTTAACAATATTCTGGCGGGTCGTTTCATCGATCTTGCCGGCGATAAACTCACCGTAGCTCTGAAAGGCCGAGACGATATCCAGCGTCTGGTTATGGTAATGGCCGGGCTTGATGGTACCGCCGTAGATCATTAACGAGGGCCGGTTGAGGCGGCCCATGGCAATCAGGCAGCCGGGCATGTTTTTGTCGCAGCCAGGCAGCGAAATATTGGCGTCATACCATTGCGCGCTCATCACGGTTTCGATCGAGTCGGCGATCAGGTCACGTGACTGCAGTGAATAGCTCATGCCATCGGTCCCCATGGAAATACCGTCGCTGACACCGATGGTGTTGAAGCGCATCCCCACCAGTCCCGCCGCAATGACACCCTCCCGCACTCTGGCGGCGAGATCATTGAGATGCATGTTGCAGGTGTTGCCCTCGTACCAGACACTGGAGATACCCACCTGTGCCTTGTCCATGTCCTCTGCCGTCAGCCCGGTTCCATGAAGCATCGCCTGTGAGGCACCCTGTGACTTCGGTTGCGTTATACGGGCACTGTACTTGTTCAGCTTGTGACTCATGTTTGTCTCCGGACGGCTGTGCTGCCCCTGTCGGGTTTTATCAGTGGGCACGGTATTGTACAGACGGACCTGCGCGGTCTGAATATTGTTTATGGGTAATATCAGCTGATTCCTGCGACGGCCGCAGCGGTTTCCTTTCGCCTTGATAACCGACCTGCAGTCCCGGCAATGCACCCCTGTGCGATTAATGCAGTTAGTCAGAAATATGGCGCTGACAATTATAATAATAATATATATATCAATGAGTTAATAATTTATTTCGCCGCTTAAAAAACTTGCGAATTCATAAGAAAATGCTAATATATAAGACATTGCTAAAGTTATGAATTACTTATATGGAAGCAGGCATGGCTTGGATTTCGACAACCCGGACCTGTCAACAGGCAAGAGGACGACAACATGTATTACCCGACATTATTACGCAGTGAAGCAAGGGCACTCCTGGAAGCAGGCGCACAACTGGTGGACGTACGCAACCCGCGAGAGCACCGGCAACATGCCCTGCCCGGTTCGATCAACATACCCCTTCCGGTGATACGACAGGCGCTGAAACAACTGGATAAGGAAACCCCGGTATTGTTGTACTGCGCCAGCGGCCAACGCAGCGGCACGGCCAGGCGCCTTCTTGAGGCATGCGGCTTCAGGACTGTACACAACATTGGCACACATGCCTTCATGAACGATTGCGACTGGAGCCATTCACAATAGCAACGGACAACACCATGGAATTACGTCAACTATTCGACCCCGAGAGTTCGACCTACAGCTACCTGCTCTGGGACAGGGAAAGCCGTGAGGCAGTACTGATAGACCCGGTACAGGAGCAGGTCAAGCGGGACATCAGCCTCATCAGGGAACTGGATCTGCAGCTGAATTACACGCTGGAGACACACGTTCATGCCGATCATATTACCGGCTCCGGCATTCTCAGAAAGACCTTTAATTCCATTGTCGTGGTCCATGAAAACAGCCGGGCAAAGTGTGCCGACGTGCAGATCAAGGGTGGTGATTTTGTTCCGCTGGGGACAGGCAGGATAGATGTCCTGTATACACCGGGACACACTGACAGTGATGTGAGTTATTACATTCCGGGGGCTGTATTCACCGGTGACGCATTACTGATACGTGATTGCGGCCGTACCGATTTTCAGTACGGCGATGCAGGCGTGCTCTACGACTCGATTACACAACAATTGTTTACCCTGCCGGATGACACCATTATCTACCCGGGGCACGATTATGGCGGGCATTCGTTTTCGTCGATAATCGAGGAAAAGTTGCACAACCCGCGCATCGGCAGAAACACCAGCCGCGATGACTTCATCCTGATCATGAATAATCTCAAGCTGGATCCCCCGCAGCGTATCCACGAGGCACTGCCTTCCAATCTGCGCTGTGGCACGCAGGGCCTGGACCTGGCGTTTTCTGCCAACTACTGACAGCAGCGCACGCGAATTCCTGTCCTGTCACTCAAGTAACAGAATAAATTCCTCTTCGAGCGTCTGAACCGCTACCTGGCTATATTCCTGCCAGGTGGCTAGTGCCCGGACCAACCCCGTCAGCGCTTCAAGACAACCCGCTGATTTGCCGATGTGTCTCCTGATACGTCAGTCTGACGGATCAATATCTTGCGTTGCAACAAACGCAGGACCATTGAGCACAAACCGGGGCAACAAATAACAATGAAAGATAACATCCGCATGCTGGTTACATTCGGCTTTATCGCGGTACTGGCCCTGGTGCTCTCCCTGACAGCAATTTCCCTGCAGCAACTGCGCTCCGGCAATGAAAGCATGGAGCAGCTGGTCGAGGTCACCAATCATAAAATGGCGGCCGTAAATGACATGCGCGATGCTGTCCGTCTGCGCTCTGACAGCCTTAAAGCAATGCGCCTCAAAGAAGATATTTTTGATCGCGACATCGAGCATCAACGCTTCATCAAGCACGCAGTAAAATATCGCCTCGCAAGTGAAAACCTCGTCTTGCTCGGCATGGACGAGAAAGAAGCGGCCATCCATGAACAATTACAGCAATTAGGAACGGTAGCAGGAATACATAACGACAGGGTCACGGGGCTGTTGCTGAATAATGCAACGCACGGAGCGATTGATCCCGCGTTGGGAAAAACCGCCATACTGCAGGAACAGATACTTGGAAAGCTGGACGAACTGGCCAGGTTTGAAGAGCAGCACATGCAAAAGGCACTCACCGAAAGCAGAAACCACTATACGAGTACCCGGCAACTGCTGTTCATGCTCACCGGGGTGGCACTGCTTTTCTCCGCCCTGATCGCACGCATGGTGATGAGACACATCTCCGACAAGAACCGCCAGCTTGCCTACCAGGCATCACATGATGCCCTCACCGGCCTGATAAACCGGCGTGAATTTGAACACCGGGTGGAACGTGCGATTGCACAGGCACACACACAGGCAGCAACTCATGCCCTGCTGTATCTGGATCTTGACCAGTTCAAGATCGTGAATGACGCCTGCGGACATGCCGCGGGAGATGAATTGCTGCAGCAACTTGCACAAATCCTGCTCAGTTCCGTTCGGCACCGCGACACCTTGAGCCGTCTGGGTGGTGACGAGTTCGGCATGCTGCTCGAGAACTGCCCGCTGGAAAAGGCCGTCGAGATCGCCAACACCCTGCTAACAGCAATAGATAACTTCCAGTTTACCCGGGATGACAATACCTTCACCCTGGGCATCAGTATCGGTGTCGTACCGATAGACCACAGTACCACTGACATCGCCAGCACCATGAGCGCTGCCGACGCTGCCTGCTACATCGCAAAGGAGTCCGGTCGCAACCAGGTACAGATTGCACACATGGGCGATCGTCGCCTGCAGGAACACCATGGCGAAATGCAGTGGGTCGCACGCCTCAACAGGGCGCTTGCAAAGGACCAGTTTGCCCTTTACTTCCAGCCGGTCATACCCTGTGCCCGCAGATCCATGACCGGCAGGCACCTGGAAATACTGGTTCGCCTGATTGACGGTGACGGCGCCATCGTTTCTCCGGGAAGCTTTCTGCCAGCCGCAGAGAAGTACAACCTGGTGACGAGTATCGACCGCTGGGTCATCGAACATTCACTGCGATGGCTTGCAGAAAACAGTAACATCAATGAAACGGTGATAACCCTCTCGATCAACATTTCCGGGCAGACCATCAGCAGCCCGGAGATGCTCAAGTTCATTATCGACATGCGGGAACAGACCGGGGTCGCTGCCAGCCAGGTCATATTCGAGATAACGGAAACCGCTGCCATCGCCAATATCACTTCTGCAACCGGTTTTATGCTGACATTGCGTGGCTGCGGCTTCCGCTTCACGCTGGATGACTTCGGCAGCGGCCTGTCCTCATTTACCTATCTGAAAAAATTGCCTGTTGACTTTCTCAAGATTGATGGCGTCTTCGTACGTGACATCCTTTCGGATCCTGTCGATTACGCCATGGTCAAGGCAATCAGCGAACTCGGACAACTGCTGGGAAAAGAGATAATCGCCGAACTTGTTGAAACATCCGAGCTGGCCGAGGCACTGCGTAAAATAGGTGTTAACTACATGCAGGGACACAGCTACGGCAAACCGCAACCGCTGAACAACTTCATTCATTCCCAGGTGCCGCGCCTGGTTGTGGTATCGCCCTGATCAGTCACAATCTAGATATTTTTATAACACCCAATTGGCCACGGAATCCACGGAAGAACACGGAAATATTTCTTCTAAGGAACCTCTGAATAATTCATGTAGCCCGTCATTGCGAGCGAAGCGAAGCAATCTCGTAACCAGTGAATCAACGAGTTACAGATTGCTTCGTCACTTTGTTCCTCGCAATGACGACACATCAGAGGTT
>JBATFE010000057.1:0-7931 GCA_049664445.1 Gammaproteobacteria bacterium | reverse complement strand
GCCAGATCCGGGTCCCCGGCAGCGGCCTGCTGCAGCGCATTGACGATGGCGTGCGGATAATCGCGCCGTTCACTGATGCCGCGCAGGGCGCGCGCGGCAAGGGTACGCACGGCCGCCTTGTCATCGCTAAACAGCGTCTCCGTCAGGGCCTGCACCATGGCCTCTGTTGCCGGTTGCGAGCGCGCATAGTCATCGATGAGCAATACCGTCTCACGCCGCACGTCTGAATTGCGTTCACTGCCGAGAGACGCCACGCCGGCATCGATCACCGCCGGGGGAAGCCCCTGGCGCTTGCTAATGTGCCGCAGGGCCTGCAACACATAGGCGCGGGTACTGTCGTTGCGGGTACGGTTGGGGTTTTTATCCACGCGATGCCACAGAACCGTGGTCAGGTCATCGATCGCCTGGCGCGAAAACGCCTGGTAGCGCGCCACCCCGGCGACGGTTGACGCGGTACGATTGGTCGCCCTGGCGTCATGGGCATCATTGTGCAGCAGCACCGCTGTCAGCAATTCCACGTTCCCGGAAGGCCAGGTCGTCTTGCTGGCGGAACCCTGCAACGCCCGCTCCACGCGCTGTATGAAATCCGAGAAGCGGGCCTCTTCCGCATCCTGCGACTGGAACTGCCGGATCAGCACCGCTACCGTCCCCGGGTCATCGGGGGCCACGGACATCAATTCATCCAGTGCCTTGCGCCGCTCGTAAAGACTCGAGCTGTCGAGTTGTGTGTAGATCGCCTCGGCGGTGCTGACATCGGCTTGCCCGTCTTCTGCCGGCACGCTCGTGGCACCGGTGACCAGCGCAAGCAGCAGGCTATATCGCAGCAGGGACATCAGTTGCATGATCGGTGACCTTTCTGCTCCCTGCGGGCTGTCCCGGTAGTATCGCGTTTCAATAGTAATCCATCACCACCCGCAAGAGCAGATCGCATCCGCGAAATTCGTACGCGAAAATGGACGGAAGGTATATTTTTATCCCTCCGTCCCCTCTCGTTGCCTGATTAATAGCGAATCAATCGAGTCTGACCCGTCTCGCAGTAGGAACGCCGGTTACCCGGCGCCCCCTGCACAGTCCCGAACGTGCGGTATTACCGCATTCGGTTCTTCGGTCGTACTCGCTTTCGCGCAAGACAAGATCATCATACAGACACCTTCTGGGACACTCCCGCCATTATGCGAGGCTTCCTGAATAGACCCCGATCTACCGCTCTCCAGAAGGTATCTTGTGAGAAACTCTTCCGTTTACCGCCTCGTCGATTGAGCCATTTGAACGTACATTCCATAGCCCAGAGATAGAAGCGGTTGATCGCGTGCCCGTTGCCTATGATCCCGTAGTAGTTATAGTGACCAGTCAGCCGCCTATTAAGCCCTCTGACAAAATCACGTTTCGACAGGTGTCTCTCCTTTTTGATCCACGCCTTGATTCGACGGCTCGCCCCTTGCAACTTCTTTGGGGCGGTTCGTCGTTTCACCCGGGGGAGGCCCTTGCGATCTTTATCCCAGTAGAATTCAAATCCCACAAAGATAAATCGCTTGCCTTTCCTCAAGTAACGGCGGCTGAATGGGAGCTTGTTGGTCTTCTCTTGTGCTATCTTAAGGCCAAATTTCTGCAGCCTCTCCGGTAACATTCGATAGAACCGCTCCGCGTCGTCTTCGTGCTGAAACGCACAGACCCAGTCATCAGCGTAGCGCGTTAGTCTCGCTTTGCCTCGACAGGATTTCTTCACCACACGATCAAACCAGAGGTCCAGAGCGTAGTGTAGATAGACGTTCGCCAGTACGGGGGAGACGATACCTCCCTGTGGTGTCCCGGTTTCGGGATTAATCACTTTCCCGTCCGTTTCCAGTATACCGGCCTTCAGCCATTTGCGGATCAATCCCAAGAATGCCCGGTCATCAATACGCTGCTCAAGCATCTCAAGAAGCCAGTCATGATCCATGTGATCGAAGAAGCCTTGTATGTCAGCTTCCACAACCGTGTGATATGGGCCAAACTGAAGTTCCCTGGTCAGCTCTGATACAGCATCGTGAGCGCTACGTCCTGCTCTGTATCCGTAACTGCAATCCAGAAAATCTTGCTCATAGATTGCTGTCAGCACCTTTGCTGCGGCCGATTGGATCAGCCGATCTTCTAAGGCCGGGATACCAAGAGGGCGTTGCTTTCCGTTCTCCTTGGGAATGTAGACACGCCGCACCAGTTTGGCACGGTATCGTTTAGTTTTCAGTCGCTCTACCAGTCGCTGAATGTTGGCGTGCAGGTCCTCCGCATACGCCTCGGCAGTAACATTGTCTACCCCACTGGCTGCTCCCTTGTTGAGAGATTCCCAAGCGTAGTAGATCAGCTCCCCATTCAAACATCGATAAAGGTCTCGAAAACGGTGTCGTTTTTTGGTCTTTGCCTTGTTTGCTATTCCCCACAGGAAGGTTGGCTCACCTTGTTCCAGTCCGACTCTGTCTGGGGCGAGTTGCCTTTGCGGGCTACGTACTTCCGTCAGGTCCTTCCCCATGTTCATGGCTTTCCCATGCGCTGAGTACTATGCCTGATAAGACACCCTGGTGGCATACGGCAGTCACCTGCCTGCCCTAAACCAGGCTTCCACAATGTACGTTTAGACGACTGCATAGTCCTGTGTCCGAGTTTCCTCTTCTGTGCCTTAATATCAGTATGCCTTGCGTTCATGCTTCTTCCTGCTGGGAGCCAGCCAGGGCTTCCCGAGTTCTACATCTCATCTCTTCCTGCATGCCACGGCCTGTCGACTCCGGCGGATCTCCACACCCTTGCCAGCTCGGGTGCTTCTGTGTTGCCTTCGGTGGGCCATTAAACCCTCGGCATCCGCGAAAACTTAATCTCGAAGCTGTACCAGCACTTCAGGGTGCGCGACCACCCCTGCGGCCTACAGGATTCTCTGTCTACGCTTCGCCCGCCTTGTTCACCGTTCCCTCGGCTCCGCCACGGACGCAAGACTCGATACGGGTGGGTGGCTAGCCCTTACCCGACGGGGACTTTCACCCCGCAAGATGCGACGAGCTTTGCTCGGCGCGAAATGGCACTAAGTTAAGCCGCTTTAGCACGATATTTACTCCTGTGTTTTATCTCTATCATCTCGTGTCTTGGTGCGGTTAATAATTGGAATGGTTTGGGTCTTCGTTTGACTGCTCTGGGTTCACTTCTCCCCGGTCTATCTGGAATAAGATTTCTTGTCATTGAGTCATAAAGCAACAGGATTAAGCGATTGCGTTCTCGGTCGCTCATTGCTCTCTGATTCAGGTGTGGCTCCCATTGTCGCAGTGCCTGTACGCTGCCTTTAAAACTGACACGTCGTGCGTTCACATCTTTCCTGTTCGCCGACTCGAGCATAATACAACGAATACAATTGTAGGCTATCAGGTGCATCAGTATTTCCTTGTCCACCATATCCGGTGTTTTACACCGCAGGATGTCCATGCCCATGGTGGTCTTGATATCCCGAAAAAACAGTTCGACATCCCAGCGTTGGAAATAAAGATCAGCGATATTATTAGCTGGATAGTCTTCAGCATCGAGCAGGGTGGTTATAATGTAAAACGTGTTCACTCTGAAGCCTGGCTGATTCACGGTGACTTTGATCTGCCGAAGTAGCAGTGATTCTGGCAGACCTTCCCAATCCGCTTGTGAATAACTGGAGGCTTTCGTTCTGACGGGTTTTTTCCAGTGAATCAACAGATCACCTTCGCCAAGTACCTTAACCGATTCGGCTTCTGTAACCGGCAGGCGGCTTGCCAGTGTAATGACAGAATCAACGCCTCTTTCTGCAAAGCAGTAGACGTCGTAAAAGCTACAAAAACCCTTATCTCCCAAGAAGATATCGCCGGACTGGAAGGTATCCCACTGTTTACGCAGCAGGGGTAGCTTATGACTTTTCTTGTTACCCACTTCATAGCTCAGCAAAGTACCTGTGCGTAGCGCAAAGCAGGCACAGATGGCCGCTTGCGGGAAGCCACAACCTGGTTTCTGGTTACTAATTTGCGGCCACACCTGCTGATTCTCTGCTGTATCCGGCATGCTGACGCCGGTGCCGTCAACGACAACAACACGTCGACAGTGGAGCGGATCAGTCTCCGTTATTGGTTGATCCTGAAGCTGTTGTGCCGTGTGTTGAAACAGGGTCTTCAATGTAGAAAGGTCGAGCCTTTTCCGTGCCACGCAGTACGCGGCAGTTGACGACGAAGGAAGTGGCTTTGACTGCATCGCAACGAAGGCCTGAAGTTTGCGAACGACCTCCAGACATCCGCCGTCTGCGTCCAGTATCTGAGAAAGAAAAGCCCAAAAGGTATTTTCCTTGCTGAATAATCGCCGATGACTCAATGCGCCTGATTATGCGGGCTGGAGATAATGGGCTGGAATATATTTGCCAAAGCATTCGCTCAGCTGACTGAATGACATTTACTTCAATTCCGCCATCTTTTCAGCCAATATCTGACGGGCTGAACGGGGCTTTCTACGGAGAGTTTGGAGGTGAAATCCGGGGAACAACGGAGTAAGATTTTGCATGACGAATTGTACCAATTTAACGCCATTCTTGCCGTTATTTTTCCATGCTAAAGCGGCTTATCTTAGTGCCATTCATTTATATATGACTACTGATGGACGCGACAAAACAACAAGGATTCCCGATTCTTTCGAACAACAACCGCGGGGACGAAGGATCGATCTGCGGCAACACGTCGATAGCAGCATCTCTACAACCAGATCATAATCGACCGCTTACAGTACGTCCCTGATCTTAAGGGGAAAACTCTGTACGTCCAGGTTGGGTCGGGAGTACGCGTTTAGCTGAAAACTCAGTCGCTTACCTCAGGAACGTCCTGTGTTGCCCAGATACTTGCCGTTCGCTGACGCTGGAGCGCTGATTTACAGCTGGGCCGGCAAGGGGTTCTACCGGCCATAACCGGTCATTCCCGATTTCCCTGGGAAGGTCTCAGATGCCGCAACTTCGGACGTTCCCGTCTTG
Source organism: Gammaproteobacteria bacterium (assembly GCA_049664445.1). Classification (GTDB taxonomy): domain Bacteria; phylum Pseudomonadota; class Gammaproteobacteria; order UBA9214; family UBA9214; genus UBA9214. Next base: position 2,941 of record JBATFE010000057.1, on the reverse strand, counting down.
CAGTCTGTATTCACACTTCCGGCCAACTCCTGCCCCTTCCCGGACGACCAGCGAAGGGCAACTAGCAGCAACAACGGACATTCGCATTGTTTGAGAATACTTGGCCATCGGCCAACTTCAGTCAAACAGCTAAAATAAAAATTACGACCAAATTCCCGGTTTTCACGACTCCGTCACATAAACGGGTCATTGATATCTGATATTAGCCGAATAATGGATAACGACCTCACCAACGGCAGGTCAATCTGGCAGGCAATGCCGGGAGTGAAAAACAAATGGAAGCAAGTATCCTGAATATGATTCGGAGTGTTGCCGATACGCGGACGTACCTGCCGGACGAGAAGGTATTTATCGAAGGATCGCCGGGCAGCACGATGTACGTCGTCATCGACGGGAATGTCGAAATAAGCGTATCAGGTAGGCTTATCGAGATTGCCGGGCCGGGGATGATCATCGGCGAGATGGCGCTGATTGATTCCTGTACCCGGAGTGCGACCGTGGTGGCGAAAGACAATTGCGTCCTTGCGCAGGTGAACGAGAGCGAATTTCTATCGCTGATGGAGAAGACCCCCCGTTTCGGGTTGAGCGTGATGAAGATTCTCGTAACCAGACTCCGCAACATGGATGCATTGATCTGAAACGGTCTCGGACAGGTTACCAAGGCAGAGTAGCGAATGACTGTTTCCGGCAACCGGTCATTCCTCCAAACACACAAATATTTATGCTAGCGCGGCCCATTGATGGCGATTAACGGTTTGCTCCAGCCATTCGGTTAGCCCGGCTAATATCTTTCACAATCGTGTCAGCGACGATAACCCGGCCCCCAGTACCTTGTTCCGGTTCTGCCATATCCTGGTCCCCAGTATCCTGGACCACTGCGGCCATACCCGTAGCCTGGACTTCTACGACCATACCCTCTGCCGTAAGATGGGGGTTGATCAGGTATAGAAAGCCCCATCGAATTGGCACGTTCCTTCATGGCCTCATGGTGCTCAGCGCGATATGCTTCTCGTTCACTCGGCGGAAGACTTCTCATTGTTGCCCTATGCTCTGCTCGTTCCTGGGGAGTCATTAATTGGCTGCCGTAGTAGGTCTGGGCAGAGGCTAAACCGACATAGAAAAGCGCCAAAGCTGCTGCACCTAAGATCATAGTATTCTTTTCACCATTTGACATTTATGCTACCCCGCTGTGAATAGTTGTGCTCTGTAGTGAGATTATAGTCCATGGGCATATTGGCAATGTCAAAAAAACGGGTAGGAACCTGCCGTTCATAGTCGCTTCGGGTTTACAACCTTGTACTGCCGCGTACGGGGAAGTACGACCATAAGCAGACGGTATGACAAAAATTATAATGACCAATTCTTAACGCATGCTTTATCCTCTTCAGCGTTTCACCACACCCCAGGGACTAAACGATAAGCTGTCTCTTTGGCATAGTCATCGTAGCCGGGTAGTTCAGCGCGTAACGTTTGATCTTCAAGGTAAGTCCTCACTATTAGTAATATTGTCAGAAATACAGAAAGGACAAGTGTGAACCTAGACCCAAGCGCAATCGGAACGGCAAACAACAAAATAATCGTTACAGTGTACATAGGATGACGTACCAGTGAGTAGGGTCCAGTGTTAATCACCTTGTGTTCACGCTCCTTATCTATTTTTACTACCTGTGATAGATATGTATTCTCCCGCATTATCCAGCCGAGAAGTACAAAGCAAGGCACATGTACAAGTAGCGCCATTATCCTCGCCCATACAGGCAAGGGCTCACTCCATTCGTAGCGTACAACATCAAATCCGGGAACCAAATAGAGCCCAATGCCTGCAATAAAAAAAAGCAGCATCAGAGCCTTGTCCCAAGATTTTTGCTCCTTTTGCAGCGGAACAAGCTTCATTCGTTCTGCGAGCAACACAGGATCATGGCGTAATAAAATAATCGTCATGACAAGTCCAAAGACAGACCAAAGCCCTACCAACGTCCACGCCTCCCACCAATGCCACGTGCCCGCTGGCCACATAAGCGCAACGGCAAATAAAGACATACGTACAACAAAGCTCAACCAGATCCTGGCTGTATTTTGCTGTTTGTTTTGTTCATTCATATTTATCTGGCATAAGTGAGTCACTCATTCGCAGAATGACACATCAAGCGTAGGAGATGAAATATACGAAAGACCGCTTTGGGTTGAGCTCCTGCCTTTCAGTGATTTATCGAATAGTTATTTACTAAACTAGAGTTTAGAGCGAACCCGCCCATTACGAGCTGTTTTTACCGGCCAGAACCCGGTTGGTTGCTTCGTTGTTAACGCTGGTATTACGCAGCTTTACGCTGTTCATACTCAAATCTTACGCTTTCTCTACGATTCGGGGGCTCGAATATTTTGCATTTACTGTTCCACCACTGCCGAACACTAACATGCCTTAAAATGCGGACAAGCCCTTTTCGGATTTGCCCTGCCGTTTTGGGGACTCCCTGCCGCCAGGGTGAGTGACGGCACAAATCCTCCACCGTTTGGCTATCCAAACAACTCAACATCTGGACCAGACCGTAGCCGACCATGGTGATATGCACCCAGCGATGTAAGGTCTGGCGTGTTTGTTGCCAGGCTTCCTTCATCCCCCAGGCCAGCTTTAATTGATTGAACATCGATTCAATCGACCAACGCAGGCCGTAACTCTCAATGACCTGCTCCGGTGTGAGTGTAGTGTCCGTACTCAATAGCAGGCAAGTTGATTTCCAATGCCCACTGTCGCTCTTGAACTCACACCATACAACCCGTACCAACCGCCCATCCAGAAACCGTGCTTTAAGCAACTTGCTGCGATACCGCACCGCCTGTTCTTTGCCGTAAAGCTTCAGCGTCGTCACGGTCCGCTTCAAATGGGCGATGCGCCTGGGCGTATATTTCTTCCCATACTTCCGGGGGCGGCCTCGTTGGCCTT
>JBATFE010000056.1:0-4292 GCA_049664445.1 Gammaproteobacteria bacterium | reverse complement strand
GTAAAGAACACCCCGAACATGCCTCCAACCTGGTTGGTACTCAGGGGGATGCCTGCCTGGCTGGCACGCGCCTGCAGGCCGCTCACCAGCCGTCTGGCCGACGCATCCAGCTGCTGGTGGAAACCGTCTGCGGAGGCCAGTTCCAGTGTCTTGAGGCCGGCGGCGAGTGAGATCGGATTCCCGGAGAGGGTGCCTGCCTGGTAGACCGGGCCCAGCGGGGCAATCTGCTCCATGATGTCGCGCCGGCCACCGAAGGCGCCCACCGGCAGTCCTCCGCCGATCACCTTGCCGAGGGTGGTGAGGTCCGGCGTGACGCCATAGTGCGCCTGGGCACCGCCGCGGGCGACCCGGAAGCCGGTCATGACCTCATCAAAGATCAACACGCAGCCGTAGCGGTCACAGAGCTCGCGCAGGCCCTCGAGAAATCCCGGTTCCGGGGGGACACAATTCATGTTTCCTGCGACCGGTTCGACGATGATCGCCGCAGTTTCTGTGCCGATCGTCTCAAAAGCCTGTGTAGTACCATCAATATCGTTATAGGTCAGCGTGCTGGTGTGGGCCGCAACTGCAGCGGGTACACCCGGTGAGGTGGGTACCCCCAGTGTCAGGGTGCCGGAGCCGGCCTTGACCAGCAGCGCATCCGAATGGCCATGATAGCAACCCTCAAACTTGACTATCCGGTCACGGCCTGTGAAACCGCGCGCCAGGCGAATCGCGCTCATGGTGGCCTCCGTTCCCGAGTTGACCATCCTGACCATGTCCATTGACGGCACCAGGTTGCAGAGTGTGTCGGCCATCAGCGTCTCGATTTCGGTCGGCGCACCGAAACCCAGCCCGTTGGCCGCCATTGATTGCACCGCCTGGATCACCTCGGGGTGCGCATGTCCGGCAATCATGGGTCCCCAGGAACCGACATAATCGATATAGCGTTTATCGTCAGCGTCATACAGGCAGGCGCCTTCACCCCGGGTAAAAAATACCGGGTCACCACCGACGCCCTTGAAGGCACGTACCGGTGAATTCACGCCACCGGGGATGTGCTTGCTGGCCGCCTGAAACAGGTCATGTGATCGGGTCATGTTATCGCATCCTTGTAGTTTCTCTTGCAACGGTGCAAAGACGTCAGGAAAGAAAGATATTATGGCCACGGAATCCACGGAAGAACACGGAAAAATAAATTAATTACAAGAAATATTTCCGTGTTCTTCTGGATTCCATGGCTATAGAAAAACTCGCATAAAGTACGCAGCGCTTTAAGTTGGAGCGCTAAAGAGTTCCGCATACCGTCGGGCAGACGCCTGGACATCCGCTTGCCCAAATACACCATGAATCGCGGCCAGCAAGTGTGCCCCGGCAGTGATTAAGGGCTGCCCGTTTTCAGGTGTAATGCCGCCTATGGCGACGATGGGCACATGCAGGCAGCGACGCGCCCGTAATAGCAGTTCAGGCTTAGCTGTGACGGTATCCGGTTTGCTTTGTGATGCGTAGAACCGGCCAAAGGCAACGTAATCCGCTCCTTCGCCAGTTGCCTCGACAGCCCGTTCAAGCATGTTGTAACAGGATACCCCGATGATGGCATCTGCACCCAGCACCTTGCGTGCCGAGCGAACCGTGTCGTCGGACTTTCCCAGATGCACACCACTGGCCCCGACAGCCGCTGCCAGCTCTACATCATCATTGATTATCAACGGGACAGCGTGATCGTCACAGAGTCGCGCGAGGACAGACGCCTGCTGCCGGCGCTGTTCGTGATCAGATATTTTGTCACGGTACTGGATAACGGCAGCGCCGCCCCTGATCGCGGCCGCCACCTGCTCGTACAGTTTGGCCGCCGGGATCAGCTGGCTGTCGGTAATGGCATACAGGCCACCCGGCAAACACGCTCGAGTCACACCTGGTCATCCTGTCTCGACCAGAAAAGACGGTCCGGGAAATATTGTCCCATGCCGGGTCGGAAGCCATTCTTTAATGCGTTCCAGGTGAACTCCTGTGCTTCATGGACGGCATGAAACGGTTCCAGCCCATGGGCCATCATGCCTGCGGTACAGGCAGCCAGTGTACAGCCGGAGCCGTGGTAGCTATGGGGCAGACGTTCCCAGGTAAATGACTCCAGCAAGCGATGGGCATGGTAGAGGGCATTGACGACATGTGGCGTGTTTTCATGTGTCCCGGTGACCAGCACATAGTCTGCGCCTCGATCCAGCAGTGCAAATGCACAGGCATCCAGCGTATCGGCTTCCGGTGCCAGCAGGCGTGCCTCGACACTGTTGGGTGTCAATACGCTGGTGCGCGGCACTAACAGGACCTTGATGGATTCCAGCAGCTGCTCATCACCCAGTGAGGTGCCGCCACCGGCGGCCAGGACCGGGTCCAGTACCAGCGGTATGTCCAGGTAATCATTCAGTATGCTGTGAATGGCTTGCGCATTCTCGACGCTGCCGATCATGCCGATCTTGAAGGCGGCGACCGGCATGTCTTCCAGCACGGCGCGTGCCTGGGTAATGACATGGCTGGCATCAACCGCCTCGAATTCAATCACGTCACGGCTGTCCTGCACCGTGAGCGCAGTAATGACCGTGGCGGCCAGGCAGCCCTGGCTGGCCAGTGTTTCTATATCGGCCTGTATCCCGGCGCCGCCGCTCGGGTCATGGCCGGAGAACGTCATCACGATGGGTGGGTTTTTCATAATGCTGATGATAATGGCGATGCGTTAAAGGTTAAAGGCTGGATATGTGCAAAGCCTGATAAACATAAACTGGCCACGGAATCTACGGAAGAACACGGAAATATTTCTTGTAAGGCTTTTATTTTTTCGTGAATTCCGTGGATTTCGTGGCCATAATATCGGCTTTATATATCCCCTTCATAGCAGGCAACAGAATAATGAGGTCATCTGTATGAGTGAATACAAGGAATACCTGTGTGTGGTATGCGGTTTTGTCTACAGCGAGGCGGCGGGCTTGCCCGAGGAGGGGTTCGCACCGGGAACCCGCTGGGCCGATATCCCGGACAGCTGGGTATGCCCCGAATGCGGCGCCGCCAAGGAAGACTTTGAAATGGTCGAGGTCTGATGCGCAATTTCTGCCAGATTGACTACACTTTTATCAGCAGGGATTGTTACACAGACCATATTGACCATAAATTATTGAAATATAAGTAATATTAATGGAGACACTGACAGAAACCCTAACCGAGATGGTCGGCGTGGCCGAGCATTACTGCAAATTGATTGACGGACTTGCAGATGATTCGGATCAATGGCTCGCAGCGCTCTACCAGCTGATGCCGCGACTGCATTCCGCGGTGACATTACTGAATGCCTACGATACCGGTGACCTGCAAATTTCCGGGGTCGATCTCGATGAACGCTTCGAGCTATATAGCCGCCTGCGCAAGCGTCTCGGAGAACGCGACAGCTACTGGCTGGAATTCGACGCCACACCGGAGGAAATGCACATGTCGGGCAGCCTGGCGGATGACCTCACGGATATCTACTTCGACCTGCAGCATGGTCTTCAATTGATGGCCCAGGCCTGGCCGCATCGTGCCGCCCAGGCCTGGCAATCCAGCTATCGCCTGCACTGGGGACAGCATCTGGTGGATGCCGAACGTCACCTGTATGCCCTGAGGGTGCGCAATCAGCTCGTTACAAGCTAGCTTCGTATTTTTCCTGCGTAAGTGAACGAGCGCCTGTTTCCCGGGCCTCAAAACCTTTAGAATGCACGTTATTCGCCTGGCAAAATCAGCCGGGCCCCTTATCCGAACAAGCAAGGTTATATGCAATGAAAAACAGGCAGCACAAGCAACATGGCTTTACCCTGATCGAGGTCATGGTCGTCGTCGTCATTCTCGGTATTCTGGCCGCTATCCTGGTACCCAAGGTCATGGACCGTCCTGACCAGGCGCGCAAGACCAAGGCACGACAGGATATCCGGGCACTGGAAGCCGCGCTGAATCTCTACAAGCTGGATAATTATGTCTACCCGACCACGGACCAGGGGCTGGAGGCGCTGATTGAGGAACCCTCTTCACCGGAACCAGCCAACTGGAAAGAAGGGGGCTATCTTGACCGTTTGCCGCTGGATCCCTGGCAGCAGCCCTATCTATTCCTGAGTCCGGGCGAAAACGGCACCATCGACATCTTCTCGCTGGGCCCTGACCAGGTGCCGAGTGATGACGATATCGGCAACTGGGAGCTGCAATAAGTCACTATGCGCATCCGGCCTGTGTCTCCCGTCAGGCGATCCGCCGGTTTTACCCTGCTCGAGTTGATGGTGGTCCTGGTTATTATC
>JBATFE010000055.1:0-2463 GCA_049664445.1 Gammaproteobacteria bacterium | reverse complement strand
CAAGTCCTCTTCGCGCTCGACCGTGTCAAGGTGCTCGCGCCAGAACATCCTGAATGGAAGGACAAGGAACCCTTCGCCTCACTGCTCAAGGGTGACGTGAAAGGCGCTATGGCAGACGGCATGAAATCGGTGGTCGAAATTATCATGGCCACTCACGCCGGTATGACCACCGTGGAGTTTGAGACAGTCGTCAGTGACTGGATCGCGACAGCAAGACATCCCACGTCCAAACGCCCCTACACCGAGATGGTCTATCAGCCCATGCTGGAGTTGCTCGATTACCTGCGGGACAGTGGTTTCAAGACCTTCATCGTTTCCGGCGGCGGCATCGAGTTCATGCGTCCGTGGTCCGAGAAAGTCTATGGCGTTCCACCTGAGCAGGTGATTGGCAGCAGTATCAAGGTGAAGTACGAGCTGCGCGAGGGCACGCCGGTTCTTGTCCGCCTGCCCGAACTCGACTTCTTTGACGACAAGGAAGGCAAGCCGGTTGCCATCCACCAGCAAATCGGCCGGCGACCCATTGCAGCGTTCGGCAACTCCGACGGCGACCTGCAGATGCTGCAATGGACTACTGCCGGACAGGGACCGCGATTTGCGCTCTACGTCCACCACACCGATGCAGAGCGCGAATGGGCCTACGATCGAGAGTCCAGCTTTGGCCGCCTCGACATAGGCCTCGACGAAGCACAGGCGAAAGACTGGACGGTTGTCGACATGAAGCAGGACTGGAAGGTCATTTACCCACACGAGAAATAATAACAATAGGGGAGAATTGGCAAGGCCAGTTAACAAGCGGTTCAGCGGACGGCGTTCCGCCGCCGCTGAACCGGAGCGTTATTGAACGTCCGAAGTTGCGACAACTAAGAAGTTCACGTAATTCTGGTGAACGGCAAGTCCTGGTCCAATAGTTTCTTAACAGGAATCCCGCAATGGCAAGAATTTCTGTTCTTGGGGGTGTCTGTTTTTGCAACGACTCCTGTCGTTTAAGACTTACTCAGCGTCTCTTAAAAGATGAAACTGACATCAGCATTATTTAATTTGAAGAGCATGTAGGAAAGGATCACCGCTGGTATCCAACAACTGTCGACAAAAGTGGCAGCAATCATGTTACACAGGCATGTAATTGATTGAGTAACGTGGAGAGTCAAAGCCGGGGAGGGGTCCTGGCCAAACCTTTTCCTTTGACGGTGACTCAAGGGGTTATCCTGGTATTAGTCATTGTTAACAGTCAGTTATAAATCATCAAAATGGATTTACCCACGCAAACCACCCGGTTAGAACCATAGTGGGTGCTCTTCCAACTCTCATCGATATTCGCATCGGTCAAAATCGATTCGAGTCAAATGTTATCACTACCAGGTGTGCAGCACTGGTGAGCGTCTAATAACCCTGGCTAAATGCCTTCTACAGGCTCTGGTTTGTATCAATACTAAAGATGCGCCGCCATTTCAGTGTGAAACACAGGTAAAATAGCCGTCTGAAATCCATCTGGCCAGCCGCTGTATTGACCTGCTCCGACTGACCCCGGTTGCCTGATTGCAGGCTGACAATTATTCCGATGTCTGAACGTATTCGCGAAATACCGTATAACTACACCTCGTTTTCCGACCGTGAGATTGTGATTCGTTTTCTCGGCGAGGATATCTGGGGTGTGTTCAATGAGCTGCGCGTAGAGCGAAATACCGGCATTTCAGCGCGCATGATGCTGGAAGTACTCGGCGATATGTGGGTGGTCGTGCGCAATCCCTATCTGCAGGAGGATCTGCTGGAAGACGCCGGACGCCACCGTGCGCTGGTCGAGGCGATGCGCCACCGGCTGCGCCAGATCGAACTGCGGGCCAACGGCAACGTGAAGGCGCTGGAACTGCATGCGGCTGCCGGTAAGGCTGTGGATCGATTCGCCGCGCAGTTCGAGGCCGACCGTAAGCTGCGCGACCGGCTGCGCCGGCGCTTCCGGCGCGTGACGCGCAGGGACAACGTCGATTTCGGCGGGCTCGCCCGTGTGTCGCATGCGACCGACGCGACTGACTGGCGCGTGGAATTCCCGTTCGTGGTGATCTCGCCGGACGCCGAAGACGAGGTCATCGACGTGGTGCAGGCCTGCATAGACCTTGGTCTGACCATCATCCCGCGCGGCGGTGGCACCGGTTACACCGGTGGTGCGGTGCCGCTGGACGCGCGCTCGGTCGTGATCAACACCGAGAAACTCGAAACGCTGGGTACTGTCGATCAAAGCGTGCTCCCCGCTGTCGGCTCTACGGCGTCGACGGTGCACTGCGGCGCCGGCGTGGTCACGCGGAGGGTATCTGAGCTGGCCGAAAAACACGGTCTGGTGTTCGCGGTCGACCCGACCTCACAGGATGCGTCCTGCATCGGCGGCAATATCGCGATGAACGCCGGTGGCAAGAAAGCGGTGCTGTGGGGTACGACGCTGGACAATCTGCTGTCGTGGCGCATGGTTAC
>JBATFE010000054.1:0-1788 GCA_049664445.1 Gammaproteobacteria bacterium | reverse complement strand
AGGCAGCACCGAGCTGATTATCGGTGAGGGTATGAATTCCATACTGCGTGAAAGCATGTATACCGGTTGCGTCAGTGCCAGCAGGCAATATTTTGGCGATGGCGCAATAACCGCGAAGCGCATGAGCAAGGCAATTATCAATGCCGAACTGAAATTTTACCCGGTCGCCAACGATTTCAGGGCTGGTAAAGACAGGTGGGAAGAAGCCGTCGGCTGTTCGGGTACGATCAAGGCCATCAGGAACATTGCGCAGGCGGAAGGCTGGTGTGATACCGGTATAACCCTTGACTCGCTCTATAAAATGCACAGCAAGATGATCAAGCAGGGTCATATCGACAAACTCAGGCTGGAGGGTCTGAAAGATGATCGTGCACCGGTTATTCCGGGTGGTCTGGCAGTGCTCATAGCCGTATTTGAAACCCTTGGCATCGAGCAGATGCGGGTATCGGAACAGGCGTTGCGGGAGGGACTGCTGTACGACCTGGTGGGGCGTATTCAACACAAGGACACGCGTGAAGCGACTGTGCAGTCAGCGCTTAATCGCTGGAACATGGATAACAGGCATGCTGAGAATGTGATGCGCACAGCCATGTCACTGTTTGAACAGGTGGAAACAGACTGGAAGTTGATCGGAGAGAACAAGTTGATTCTCAAGTGGGCGGCACAGATGCACGAGATCGGATTGCAGATTTCACACGGCGCCTATCACAAGCGGGGTGCGTATATCCTGACACATGCTGATCTGCCGGGTTTTTCGCGTACCGAGCAGTCGCTGCTGGCGACACTGGTGCTTAATCACCGTCAGAAATTACGTATCAGCAGTTTTGAGAAGGTGGTTGAGCGGGCGCAAATACCGGGTCTGAGGCTATGCGTATTATTACGTCTTGCTGTACTGCTTCACCGTGGCAGGACGGATGAGCAGGTATCGGATATATCCATGCAGGCGAATGCCTCGAAAATCATGCTCAGGTTTCCTGACAACTGGCTGGAACAGCACCCGCTAACCAAGGCAGACCTGAAGAAGGAACGCCGGTTCCTCAAGGCTGCAGGCTTTTCACTGCGTTATAGCTAGCTCGCCGGTGCGTCTGCCTGCTTACAGGCAGTTATGCTTTCATTGACCCGCGGTTACAGATGCCTGCTCATTCAGCCACGCGGTTAGTGGCTCGGCGGGGACTATTTGCGGCACCATCTTGCCATCAATACCGGTGAAAATGCCTATACGATCGGATCGAGAGCTGATTACGACATGGTGTTGATCAATCTCGGCGACATTCAGCCAGAGCGTCTCATCTGAGGAGAAGGGGTAGTGGCCGACGATAAACGGGATATCGCTGTCGACTTCCAGACCCTTGCGGAACCGACGAATATCGCTGCGGGTATAGCCCGCGGGGAAGGCCGCTGTCCTGACCCTGTTCCATGTCATGTCATGGACGATGTCGGGGAACTGGCGTACGTCGACCAGGATTTGTCGCGAGATTTTTCTGCGTGCAGGCCCTGCGTGGCAGGCAATAAAATCTTTTGAAAGGACCAATAAAGGGGACAGTTGATAAAATAGTTCCAGCTCTGACTTGTATTCTTCACCGCGTGTTGCCAGCACATGTTTTTCCCAGAGCAGGCCCTGCGGGACACCTCGCTTCATTAACTCATGATTAAAGCTGTCATGGTTGCCGACGATATAAAAAACCCGCTCGGGGAATCGCAGTTTTAACCTGAAAATCAGGTCCATTATCAATAAAGAAGTTTCCATCTCCTCGATTCCGTCAACATCTTCCCGGTGTACGGCATCTC
>JBATFE010000053.1:0-7309 GCA_049664445.1 Gammaproteobacteria bacterium | reverse complement strand
CTTCCGCAACCAGGCGTCTGGACTCGTGCATGGCCGCGGACTCCATCAGGCGGCCGATGTCGGCCTTCATGCCAATGACCTCCTGAGCCGCCTGCTCATCATTTTCCATGACCGCATCGATGGCCAGCTCGGCGGTGGTCGAGACGATGTCGTGCAGCTTGGTCAGCATCTCGCGCGTTTCCTTGCTGATGACTACCTGATTGTCGATACCCTCGTTGCCCAGGTAGACGAGATCGGTCTCGATAATGTCGCCGATATTCTCCAGGTCATTGGTGGCACCCATGAGCTTGATCAGCACCTCGGTCTGCTGTTCGGTCAGTGCTTTCTGGCTGATGCGCCCCAGGTAGGTGATGATGTGGCCGTGCAGAATATCGACCTCGTCGTCGATCTTGGCAATCTTTTTCAGCAACATCCGGTCACTGCTGACGATGGCGCTCATGATGCCCTGTAACATCAGCTTGACGCGGTCGCCCATATGACCGATCTCAAGGCGTGCCCGGTCGAGCGCCAGCGATGGCGTCTCCAGGAGTTCCTCGTCCAGATATTTCGGCCTGGTAATGAGTCTTTCTTCAACCGGTTTATCCGGAACCAGTTTCTCCACCAGGCGGGCAAACTGGGTGGTAAAGCCGATAAAGATAATCGTATTCGCGATATTGAAGATGGTGTGGGCATTGGCGATTTGCCGAGGCGCCTCGGCCGCCAGCCGCCCTGCACCCGACAACTCCGGGTGTGCTGGCGATAACGAGGCAACAAATCCCGCCAGCTGTGGAATAAATCCAATCCACAACAGCACGCCGAGTACATTGAACAGCACATGCACCACGGCGGCCCGAACGGCCTCGCGGGGTTTTCCGATCGAGGCCAGCATGGCGGTCACACAGGTGCCGATATTGGCGCCGAAGGCCAGTGCGATACCAGCCTGCAGGGTAATAAAACCCTGGCTGGCCATGACAATGATGATACCGGTGGTTGCCGAGGACGACTGGATCAGACCAGTAAAGGCGGCCGCCACCAGGATGCCAATGAACGGATTCTCCATGGTGGCCATCAGGTCGAGAAACGGCTGGTAGCTGCGCAACGGGCTCATGGCGTCACTCATGACGCTCATGCCGAAGAACACCAGACCAAGCCCCATCAGCATGCCGCCATATTGCTTGATCTTTTCCTGTTTGGAGAAGAACAGCATCCCGAAACCCACGGCCACCATCAGCAGGGCCGCCTTGGTCACCTTGAAGGCAACGATCTGGGCGGTGATCGTGGTGCCGATATTGGCGCCCATAATGACGCCGATGGACTGGGACATGGACATCAGCCCGGCGGTAATGAAACCCACGACCAGTACCGTGGTGACCGACGAGGACTGGATAATGGCGGTGACGAAGGCCCCGGTTGCCGCACCCATGAAACGGTTGGTGGTGAGCTTCGCGAGGATGACCTTCATACGTTCGCCGGCCACCGCCTTCAGCGCATCCGCCATTTGTTCCATGCCGAACAGGAACAGGGCCAATCCGCCAAACAGCGACATGCCCATGGTCCACCAGTCAATGCTACTGTCCGTGCCGGAGGCAGCGTATGCCGGAGTGACCGCAAGTACGGCCAGCGCAGCTAGCGCCGGCAACAAATACCGGGGTACTGACTTGTCCAGACATGCAAGCCGCAAACTTCTATACATTGTTATCCCCCATTAACAAGCGTTTATTATTTACATAGATGAAGCCGGAACCGGAACCGGTATTGCACTTACAGAAGCGAGCCCCCGATAACTGCTACTGCCCTTTCAGGACTTTGGTTTTTTTCCGTCTTTGACGATCATGACCGGGATAGGGGACAGTCGCACCACCTGTTCCGCCTTCGAGCCCAGCATGGCACGTGCCAGTCCGGTGCGCCCCTGGCTCCCCATGACAATCATGCTTGCGTGGATTTTGCTCGCCGACTCCATTATCCGGGTCACCGGCAGCCCGACAACCAGCATGGTGGTGGCATCTTTCAGGGCAGGCAAGCCGTCATATTTTTTCTGCATTTTGTGGAAAAACTCTTCCAGCATCTCGGCGGCAACATCTTCCATACGTCGCAGCTGCTTTTCTTTTCCCTTGACGGCATAGTAACCCGGTGCCTCACTCAGGTCATGGACAACGTGCAGCATGACGAGGTTGCTGCCGAGCTTCTCCGCCAGCTCGGCCGCACAAACCAGTGCAGTTTCCGAATGCGGTGAAAAATCAACAGGAACCAGTATCGGCTTGTTTTTCTCCTTTTCTTTCATGTTTTAAACTCCAGGTGGTAACAGGCCCAGTTCCCGGAATGTCCGGTGATGACCTGCCCGGAACTCTAGTCTCGATGCTTCAGCCGGTTATGAAAATGGTTCAGCAGTTTCTTGCGTAGCCTGGCCTGCTGGTGTTTCGATGCCGCAGCCATACGTTTCTGAGCCAGTTGAATGAAGGTCTCCTGAGAGCTGAGTATCTTCTTGCCAGTGGTATCCTTGCGCTCGATGTAGCTGCCATCTGACTGCATTTCCCAGACGTCCTTGCGGCTGGAGAGCTGCACATCGATGATCAGACGCAGTTCCTGCCGCAGTTTCGGGTCCTCGACCGGGGTCACGACCTCCACGCGGCTTTCCAGGTTACGTGTCATGAGATCGGCGGAGCCAATAAAGTACTCTTCCTCGCCCTTGTTTCGAAAGTAATAGATGCGGGCGTGTTCCAGGAAACGGCCAATGACACCTATGACCTGTGTGGTTTCGGTCAAACCGGGGATGCCGGGCCGCAAACGACAGGTGTCGCGGACAATCAGGTCTACCTTGACGCCCGCCTGGGAGGCACGATACAGGGCCTTGGTGATATCCACGTCTTCCAGGGCATTCATCTTGAACTGGATCAATCCCGGTGTCTCAGCGCTGTGCTGTTTGATTTCCCGGTCAATCTTTTCCAGCAGGGCCTTTTTCAGGGTGTACGGCGAGGTCAGTATCTTGCGATACCTCGGCGGCTGTGAGTAACCGGTCAGGTAGTTGAATAGCTCGGTGAGGTCCTGGGCAATGTCATTATCGCAGGTAAGCATGCCGAGATCGCAATACAGGCGTGCGGTACCGGCGTGATAGTTGCCGGTGCCGATGTGCGCATAGCGCCGCAGGCCATTGTAGTCCTTGCGCACCACGAGGATGACCTTGCTGTGTGTCTTCAGACCGACGACACCGTAGGTGACATGGATGCCGGCCTGTTCCATGCGTCGCGCCCAGCGTATATTCGCGGCCTCGTCGAAACGCGCCTTGAGTTCCACCAGCACGGCGACCTGCTTGCCGTTGCGCGCGGCATTGACCAGGGAGTCGACAATGGAGCTTTCTTCCGAGGTACGATACAGCGTCATCTTGATGGCCAGCACCTTGGGATCATCACTGGCGGTGCGCAGGAAGCGTTCCACGCTGGTGGTGAAGGATTCGTAGGGGTGCTGCATCAACAGGGCGCCGCGTTCACGGATGATGTGAAAGATATTGCGCGGATCATGAACCAGCCGGGTATGCTCAACCGGTTTGTGTGGCGGATCATGCAACTCCGGGAAGTCCAGAGAGGCGATCTCGAACAGATCGCGCATCGCCATCAGCATTTCAACCCCGAAGACATCGGCCGCCTCGTCCAGCCCGAGTTCCGCGGCCAGCATACCCTTGTGGGTGCGATTCATGTCCTTGTCTACCTGCAGGCGGACAATGGGTGCGAAATGACGATCGCGCAGCTCGGTTTCGATCATTGCCAGCAGGTCGTCTGCCTCTTCTTCCTCGCTTTCCACGATGGCATTGCGGGTAACCCGGAAAAGTTCACAGCTAGTAATCTCCATGGACGGGAACAACAGGTCGATGTTGTGCGTGATGACGTCCTCCAGCCTTATATAGGTATTGGTGTCACCGACGCGCAGAAACCGTGGTGCAATCTCCTTGAGATTGGGTACCTTGACACGGGAATAGTGGGCGTTGCTGCCGCCCGGGTAGCGCAGTGAAACCAGCAGATTCAGCGCAAGGTTGGAGATGAAGGGGAAGGGATGCCCGGGATCCATGGCCAGCGGCGTCAACAGCGGGAAGATGTTGGTGATGAAATCCTCCCGCAGTCGTTTCTGCTCTGCCTGTTTCAGATCGGCATACTGGCTCAGCCGTATTCCCTGTGCCTCCAGCAATACCAGCAGCTCGCGGTAAATCCGGTTCTGTTCCAGGTGGATGTCCCGCACCACCTCCTGACTTTCCTGCAGTTGTTCCATTGGCGTGCGGCCATCAACCGAGGGTGTGCGAATACCGGCTGCAATCTGTTGTTTCAGACCGCCAACACGCTTCATGAAGAATTCATCGAGATTGCTGCTGACAATCGCGAGGAACTTGACGCGTTCCAGCAGCGGCGTGTCATTATCCGCGGCCATGTCCAGAACACGGCGGTTGAATTCCAGCCAGGTCAGTTCCCGGTTGAGGTAGAGAGCGGGGTCATCCAGGTCGATTACTGGCGGCTGTTTTGCTCTTGTTCGCGCTGCCGGAGGCTTCTGGCCGGAGCGGGCAGGGCTGTTTGTTTTTGCGGTGGCGGGCGTGCGTTTTTTCGGCACGGCGCGGGTTGTAGTGCTTGCTGGGGTATTTTCGTTGGTCTTTTGCATTGTCATACTGCTTGGTTAGAGTTACCTTTAAGTGTATCAGGTTGAATAACAAATAAGGAAGCGGTTCACGGGACAATAAATCCGGTCGGCGGCAATATACCCGGGAGCGTTAAGGTTTATCACCCCGGAATATGCCGAGCCGGGTCATCCACCAGGGTTGTAACGTTGTGGTGCTCTGTTCCTGAATTCCCCGGATACGGACGTGTATATGGATGGTCTGATACAGGAACTGGCAGTGTACTGGGCGGCAACGAAAGACTTTTTTGTCTTTGACAGCGCGCGCCTGGCAGAGCCGGACATGATCATTCGCCTCGCTTTCCAGGTGCTGCTGTTATTCGGTTCAGCCTTTTTTTCCGGATCGGAAACCGCGCTGTTCTCCCTGTCCCGCCTGGACCTGCAAAAACTCCGCCGTGAACGTAACCCCCATACCGAGACCCTGCATGCCTTGCTGGACCAGCCGCGGCGGCTGATTATCTCCATCCTCTGCGGCAATGAACTGGTCAACATTGCGGCGGCGGCCAACATGACGGGGATACTGGTGGTCCTGTATGGCGTCGAGCGTGCCGGCTGGATCAGCATCCTGGTTATGGTGCCGCTGCTACTGCTGTTTGGCGAGGTGACACCGAAGACCATTTCAGTGTCCAACCCGGTGCGTGTCAGTACCGGGCTGGTCGCCGCACCCATGAGTGTCTGGGTCAGGCTGGTGGCGCCGCTGGTGTGGGTCATTCGCGGCATTGCTGACCGCATTACCACACTGATTGTCGGCGAGGAAAAGGCAGCTGACAATATCCTGCATCTGGATGAATTCCGTACCCTGGTGGAGGAGGTTGCCAAGGAAGGGGAACTCAATGCCACCGAGCGCGCCCTGATCTACAACCTGCTGGAGGCGGGCGATACGGAGGTCGTCGAAATCATGACCCCGCGCACGCGCACGGCATTTCTTAACGCAGATATGACGGTACCCGAAATGGTCGAACGCTTCCGTGCCTTCCGTCATCCACGGGTGCCGGTATTCCGGACGCACCGTGACAACCTGGTGGGGTTTGTGCATGCCGAGGACATCCTGCGGCTGGTGCTTGACGCGACCGATCTGTCGACACTGGTGCCGGATGACATTATGCATATGCCGGTAGTGGTGCCGCTCACCAAAAAGGTCGATGAGATGTTCGATTTCTTTACCAATAACAACGCGCGGGCCGCGGCTGTCCTCAACGAGTTTGGCGGGGTTGAGGGTTTCGTCACCATGAAAGATGTGCTGACCTTCATATTCGGGCAGATTTCCGGTGATGTCGAGGGGCAGGAGCTGTATCAGGAACGTGACGAGGATACCTACGAGGTGGACGGCGATATGAAGCTGACTGACTTCAATAACCTCACCAATTTCGGCATTGAAGATCCACGCATGACGACCATCGGCGGTGTTGCGTTCCGGCACCTTGACCGCTTGCCCCGGACCGGCGACAGCATCAGTATCGAAGACATTATCATCACGATCCTGGAAATGGATGAGCATCGTATACACCGTGTGCGGGTCAACCGCGGTGGCAAGGTCGAGGAGAGCAGTGACGACGGGACACTGCAAGAGCCCGGGGAGACGGCTGCTACGGCGGCTGATGACAGTACAGAAAAAAGTGTCCTGCCTGATGACGATGAAACAGGCAAGGGCAGCGAAGCAGCCGTGGCTGCCCGGGCTGATAGCGGTGCAGACGCGACGGATGATGCCAGCAGCGACACTGCGGGCAGTGGTGATGATCGCCAGGACCCGCACGCCAAGGCGAATGTTTGAATGAAGGTGCACTCATGGATCTGTTGATTATATTTCTGACAATGGTTGTGCTGCTGCTCCTGAAGGGGTTTTTCTCGGGTTCGGAGATTGCGCTGGTCAATTCAGACAAGTTCAAGATGCACCACAAGGCGAACCAGGGGCACCGCGGCGCACAGCTGGTGCTGAAACTGTTCGAGACGCCGGACGTGCTGCTCGGTACCACACTGGTCGGGACCAATATCTCGACCATTATCCTGACGACCCTGGGCACCATGCTGATGATCCGCTCGTTCGGACAACTGGGTGACCTGTATGCCGTACTGCTGTTCACGCCACTGTTCCTGATACTGGGCGAAATTGTTCCCAAGAGTGTCTACCAGCAGAAGTCCAACGAAATCGCACCCGTGATCGTGTATCCGCTGCGGGTATTCTCCATCGTGTTCTATCCCCTGGTGTTCATCTTTTCACGCATCGCACGGCTCTGTGCGCGCCTCGTCGGCGGTGGTAAATCAGACCAGACCGTGTTCATTACCCGGGAACAGATGCGCATGGTGGTGGACATGGCCGATCACACCGCCAATGTCGATGTCTTTGATCGCGCACGTATCAAACGCGCGATTCGCTTTGCGGACACCTCGGTGGGCGAGGCCATGATACCGGTCGCCGAGATCACCGCAATCAACCGCAACCGGCGGGACAGCCGCAGTGCCATTACGCTGGTGCGCCGGCGCGGCTATAACCGGTTGCCGGTATACAGCCGCAATATCAGCAATATCGTCGGCGTCGTGACACTGACAACCTGGGACCTGATGGATCCGGAATTGCCGAACCGTCCCCTGGAGGAACTCATCAAGCCCGCCCACTATGTCTCACCCTACCAGACGATTGACCAGTTGCTGCCGGTGCTGCGTAAGCGCGATGATCACA
>JBATFE010000052.1:0-1951 GCA_049664445.1 Gammaproteobacteria bacterium | reverse complement strand
TGTCATCCCGGTCAACCACGAACAGGCTGTCAGTGGTTTCGGGTATGTCTATGTGCAGCCGCAGATAACGCAGTACCGCATCCAGCGTGACATCGGCGCGCACGGTCACCACGTCGACGTTCATCAGTCCGCCGGCGCTGTCCTCCGGATAGTACAGCACCGAAATCAGTCGATCGCGGTTTTGCTGATCCATGGCGCCCAGCACTTCCTGGATGACGCCACCGGGCAGGTCCCTGATCAGATCAGCCAGGTCATCCGCATCGAGGCCTTCGGTGGCGGCGACCAGGGCATCGGAGTCCATATCATCGATGAGGCCGGCACGCACCTCGTCGTTGACCTGAACCAGAGTTTCGCCGTGGTCTTCCGGGGCAACCAGTTCCCAGAGTTGTTCGCGCGGACCGTGCGGGACGGATTCGATCAGGTCTGCGATTTCACCGCTGTGCAGGGTGCCGAGCAGGTCGCGGACCTCGCCGGCGTCACCCGAGTCGAGCGCATGGGTGACGAGTTCCAGCTGGGTTTCTGTTGTCTGTGTGTCTGTTGTATCAGTCATGGCTGCCTGGGCTCGCTTTCGGCAGGGGCAGGATGCATGCTGCCGGGCAGCCCGCAGTGTAACAGCAGGTTACGCGTTCGGTAAGTCAAGCGTTGGACCTGTGCTTATTTAAGCTATGGCATCAATATCAATATGCAATTGGCCGCGGAAGTACACGGAACTGTTTCCGGTAAGGTGATTTATTCTTCCGTGTCATTCCGCGTGTTTCCGTGGCAGTGCTCTTGAGCAAGTGCCATTCGGATGCAGGACGCCTGTTCAGTGGATGTTGCGGTTGAGTGAATCGACGAGGCTCGGTATGTGACCCGCCCTGGTGTTATTCAGCAGTTCCTGAACCAGCGGAATGAGTGACGTGATGGTGCTGGTATTGATGACACGTTTGACCTCCTGCAGGGCGGTATGGTGCATGCTGAACTCATGCAGTCCCATGCCGAGCAGCAGGCGGGTGTAACGTGTATCGCCGGCCATTTCACCACACATTGACACCGGGATGCCGGCCTCCGCACCGGCATCAATGGTCATCTTGATGAGCTTCAGCACGGCGGGGTGCAGCGGGTCATACAGGTAGTTCACCTCGTCATCGATGCGGTCTATCGCGAGCGTGTACTGGATCAGGTCGTTGGTCCCGATCGACAGAAAGTCCACGTGGCTGGCAAATTCGGATGCCGACAGGGCGGCTGCCGGGACTTCGATCATGGCACCGATCCTGACGTCCGGTGAGAATGCCAGTGACTCGCGCTGCAGTGCATTGCGGGTGTCGTTAATCAGGCTCAGTACCTGCTGCAATTCATGGGTATTGGACAGCATCGGCACCATGAGTCGTACCGGGCCGTGCGCCGATGCCCGCAGGATGGCGCGTAACTGGGGTTTGAACAGCGAGTGGTCCTTGAGACAAAGGCGAATGGCGCGCAAGCCCAGTGCCGGGTTGCTGCAGCGGCGGTTGCCGCCGTCGACCTGTTTGTCGGCACCCATGTCGAGGGTGCGTATGGTCAGGGGTTTCCCCCCGAGTGCCTCGATGACACCGACATAACAGTCATACTGTTCGTCCTCGTCCGGCGCTACGCTGCGGTTCATAAACAGAAACTCGGTGCGGTACAGGCCCACGCCACTGGCACTTTCGCAGCTGACCGCATCGATATCTTCCGGCAGTTCAATGTTTGCCATCAGGGTGATGGACTTTCCGTCCCGGGTGATGGCGGGGGTGTCCGTCAGTCGGGTCAGATCCAGCTGTCGCTGCTGCTCCAGTTGCTGGCGATTCCGGTAGTGGTCAAGTATTCGTTCATCCATCCCGGCGATGAGTATGCCCTGCAGTCCATCGAGGATGACTGTTTCGCTATCACGGATATAACGCCGTAAACCATGGGTGCCAACCAGCGCCGGGATCTGCATGCTGCGTGCAAGAAT
>JBATFE010000051.1:0-6548 GCA_049664445.1 Gammaproteobacteria bacterium | reverse complement strand
CATTCAGCCGGACGAGGGTTTGTCCCTGCGCATTGCCACCAAGATGCCTGGATCGCGGGTGAAGATCTATCCCGTGAAAATGGATTTTCGCTATGGCAGTACCTTTGGCGGTCAGTCACCCGAGGCCTATGAGCGTTTGCTGCTGGATGTCATGGCGGGAGACGCCACCCTGTTCATGCGGCGTGATGCAGTCGAGGCATCCTGGCGCTGGATACAGCCCTTGCTGGATGCCTGGGACCAGGGTAATAAACGCTGGTTGCCGGAATATCCGGCAGGTACCTGGGGACCGGTGGAGGCCGACCGTTTGATTGAAGACGCTGGACGACGCTGGCGGGTGCTGTGAACGAGTCTCCTTCCGGCAGCGTGAGCGCATCGGCGACACGGGTCAATGTGGCCGATATCGAACTGGCACTGAACCGGCTGTGGGATGCATTGCATGAAGAAGGCCAGTCCGAGCACGGGGTGACGCGTGCCTGCATGTCCAATGTCATTATCGCCTGTCTGACTGAAGAACAGGCACACGATGTCAGTAATCGCATTCCACGGTTGGTGGAGCGTCACCCGGCGCGGGTGTTTTTACTGACGGCATGTACCCCGCAAGGCAATGCCATCGAGGCCGAGGTTTCGGCCCACTGCCGTCGTTCCGAGGGCAGCAAGCAAATCTGCTCCGAGCATGTGGATATCCGTTTCGATCCGGCCGTGGTCGAGCGCCTTGGATCGGTGTTGCGTCCGTTATTGATAGGTGATCTGCCTACCGCCTTGTGGTGGGCCAGTAATCAACCACCACCGCTGAGTGATGGTCTCTTTGATACCCTGGCAGAGCTGGCGGACCAGGTGATTTATGACAGTGTCGGTTGGCCAAACCCGGCCGAGGGCGTACGTGCCATGACGCGTTGGGTAATGGGAGAAAGCCGGCCGGTATTTAATCTGGCCTGGCGTTATCTGAAGCCATGGCGGCGTATTCTGGCACAGGTGCTGGATCCAAGGGTGGCGCCGGGTGCATTGCAGAATATCGATTCAATCCGCATTGAGCACGGACCCCATGCACTGCCCATGGCGTGGTTGCTGATTGGCTGGCTGGCGGCCCGCTTGCAATGGAAGCCGCAGAAAGGGGAAGTACAATCCGGCAGCGAGGTGGGTTGGTCTTTTCAAACGCCACGCGGGGCTTTGCGGGTGCACATACATCGATCTTCCGAAGGCATGGCACAGGTACGCAAGTTGAATCTGGCATGGCAGGGTGCTGCACCGGGGCGCGCCGGTTTCCGCTATGGTGATGACCACTGGCTGTCGCTGTTGCCGGAAGAATCGACCTTGCCTGCCGCCAGTATTCCTGCACATCAAGTGCCCATGGAAATGATGATTGCGGCACAACTGGCCCACCGATCAAAAGATCCCCTGTTTGAGCAATCCATCGCCGTTGCGCAAATCATGGCGGGCGTGCTGGGCAAACGGACGGCTCGATGAACAGTACAAAAAAATAGCCACCGTGTCCCGGCATGCTCTCGATCGAGAACGCGCCGGGGCACGGTGGCTTGACGGGACGACCGTTGGCCGCCGGTTGGCTTAACCGCCGACCTTGATGCCGAGCTTCTCGATGGTCTGCAAGGTCAGGCCGCCATGTGGCAGGTTATGCTTGCGCTGGTAGGCGTCGATTGCCCGCATCGTGGCATTCCCGATCGAACCGTCGATCGGGCCGGGATTCAAGCCTTCCTTCTGCAGGGCGCTCTGGATTTGCAAAACCAGGTCCCTGGTGGTGTTGGTTTCGCACAGCACCTGCTGCCATTGCAGCCGGGCATCGGACACCTTGGAGCTTTTGGGCACGATCTGGTGCTTGGCCGGGATCGGAATCCGCTTCTCTGAGGCCGGGGCGACCAGCTTGCTCATGCGCATCGTCTTGATCTCCGCAGGCACCGCCACTTTCTGGATGGTTGCCTTCTCCTTGATGACTTGCTTGGTAATGGTCTTGTACTTTGCCGGGACCTCGACCCTGCACAGGGTCTTGCCGGTTGCCTTGCCGTCGCCGGCAGCGCCTTCCGGTTCCCAGGACACCTTGGCATCGGAGACCTTTATGCGCTTCTCGACCGTCTGGTATTCAGCCTGGATTGCAGCCCGCTGCGCCTGTGCAGGCTTGACGAGCTTCTTGACCCGGACAGTCTTGTACTCTGCAGGGATCTCGACTTTTTTGATGGTGACCGGGGTCTTGAGTACCCGTTTCTCGAGGGTCTTGTACTTTGCAGGGACCTCGACCAGGCACATGATCTCGCCAGTGGCGTTGTCCACCTTCTCGTTCAGGCCGCGGCCCGCTTTCCAGGTGGTGTAGGCGGGTGATTCCAGGATCTTTTCAGTAATGGAATCATACTGTGCAGGTACCTCTACAAGCTTTTCCGAAGCTTCCTTCACCAGTACCTTTTCCTCGACCCACTCGAATTCGGGTTCGCTGGTGGTGATATTCTCGGAGGCGGCCTTCTTCAGCAGTTTTTCGGTTTCCGTCTTGTACCGGGCCGGCTGGTAGAATTCATTGAAGCATTGCCCGGGATTGGCAGCCTTCGGCAGACCGAGGGCAATGGCGGCTGTTACCACCAGGCCGCTGGCGTCCTTGGCCTTCGCGCCGGGACCCATGCGCCATTCAGAGTGGGCCGCTTCGATCTCCACCTTTTCCTCTACGGTTTCAAACTTGGCCGGTATTGCGACCAGCTTCTCGGATTCCTGCTGCACCGGGATCCTGACCTCGGTCCATTCGTACCTGGCGGGGATTACCTCGATCTTTTCGCTGGCATCGGCGACGACGATCTTTTCCTCGACCGTCTTGTATACCGCGGGCACCATGACCTTGGCATAACATTCACCGGCACGGGCATTTGGCGGCAGCAGTCCGGCACCGGCCGCTGCGCCCATCCCCGCCTGTTCCGCCGCAGCGATGATGGAAGTGCTGCCGAGCACGCCCAGTGCGATGCCTGTCACGGCAACACGGGCATTAAAGAATTTGTTGCGAATTAGCATATAAGCTCCTGTCCTTTTTCGGGTTGATTGTATTGCATGAAAGCATGTTAAAAAGTTGTTCCTGGCCAGACCATGTCGCCAGGAGTGGTTACGCATGCAAGTGTCAGCGTGTGACCTTGCAGCGCGCTACTATACCGGCCAGCAGGGGATGCGTGTGTGAATAAATGTAAACAAACTGCAATAACGCGGGGCCAGGCTCGTTTGAATCGGTGTGAATGTGACGCTTCAATGCTGTCTGACCCTGTTGCTTCTGCTATTTGAGCAATAAATAGCATTAATAATCAATGGCATAGAAGCGAATGGATTGCCAACAGGTTTTTGCCTGGACACAGACTTGAAACTGTCGGAAGAGCCCTTATCTGCAAAATTATGATCGGCTTATTGACATCAAAGGAGGTGTTTCATGTTTGGTAATCGGACAACTTCCGGCACCAGCCTGTTCGATGATTTCAGGCGGCTGGAAAGCGAGATGGATCAGCTCTTCGGGCGTGGAGCCTGGCCGGCAGGAATCCGCTCGGTGGCGCAGGGGACCTACCCGCCAATCAACGTCGGCACCACCCCTGATCAGGTGGATGTGTATCTGTTCGCGGCGGGCGTGGATGCCAAGTCACTGGACATCTCACTGCAACAGAACCTGTTGACGATTTCCGGTGAGCGCAAGGCACCGGTCGAGGACGATGTCGAGTACTACCGCAAGGAACGTTTCGATGGCAACTTTCGTCGCCTGGTCACCTTGCCTGATGACGTGGATCCCGAGCAGGTTGAAGCGCAATACCGGGACGGCATTCTGCAAATCCATGTGAAACGCCGTGAGCTTGCCCGGCCGCGGCAGATTGAAGTCAAGTAACACGTTGCGGGTAATGGATACGCGGGTCAGAAACCCGCTCAGCCAATACTGTAGATGACCAACGAATATTTCAGGAGGTGCCGTGATGGCAGATGCAAATACCGAGCAGAATGACATGACAACCCGCAAATCCAGCGAGGCAGCCAGGCGTGAACCAGAACAGTCGCTGCGTCCGCCAGTCGATATTTTCGAGGACGCCGAGGGTATCACCCTGCTGGTGGATATGCCCGGTGTGTCACGGGAGCGTCTCAACATAGAGGTCGACAAGGACATGCTGCTGCTCGAGGGGGATGCCCGACTCGATATGCCCGAGGGTATGGAGGCAGTCCATGCCGATGTGCGCGCGACCCGTTACCGGCGCAGTTTTGCGCTCAGCAGTGAACTGGAAGTGGACAAGATCAATGCCAGTCTGAAAGACGGTGTGCTGAATATGCGCATTCCCAAACGCCCTGAAGTTCGGCCGCGCAAGATCGAGGTGCACGTGGAGTAAACGGTATCGTAGACGAGCGGCCCGGCTCGTAACCGGGCCGCTGCAAAAGACGGAACCTTCTTTCGCGGATGCAACGGTGGCAGTGGTTGCTGTTGGCGCGCGTCACCTTGAACTATTTAGCAACCGTCTGCATGTTGGTACAAAGAAATGACGACCCGGGGTTTCAGAGACATGAGAAAAGACACCGTCATCAGATCAGCACAGCTGTGCTGGTTGCTGCTGCTCCTCGTTTTCGGCAGCAGCGGTTATGCGCTGGCCAAAGCCCCGCCGCCGGGGACCACCATTGCACCGATGCTGGAGAAGGTGTTGCCGGCAGTGGTCAATATCTCCACCAGGACGCGCACAAAGGTCATGCGCCATCCGCTGCTGGATGATCCGTTCTTCGGTCGTTTTTTCGAGTTCCATAACGGGCAGCAGCGTGAGCGCCAGAAGCAGAGTCTCGGTTCCGGGTTCATCATCGATGCCGACAAGGGTTACATCCTGACCAACCACCATGTGATCGAAGGCGCCGACGAGATTACGGTGACGCTGCGTGACCAGCGCCAGTTCACGGCCGAGATGGTCGGTAGCGATCCGGAGGTGGACCTGGCACTTATTCGCATCAAGGCCGGGGATCTGATGGCGCTGGCCGTTGCCGACTCGGACAAGGTCCGCGTCGGTGATTTCGTGGTCGCCATCGGCAGTCCCTTCGGGCTGGGCCAGACGGTGACCTATGGCATTGTCAGTGCCCTGGGGCGGTCCGGGCTGGGGATAGAAGGTTATGAAGACTTCATCCAGACCGATGCCTCCATCAACCCCGGCAACTCCGGCGGTCCACTGGTGAACATGAATGGCGAACTGGTGGGCGTCAATACCGCCATTGTCGGGCCGTCCGGCGGCAATATCGGTATCGGCTTTGCCATTCCAGGCAACATGGCCAGCATCATCATGGGGCACCTCACGGAACACGGTGAGGTCAGGCGTGGCCAGCTGGGGGTCGTGGTTCAGGACCTGACGCCCGAACTGGCGCAGGCCTTTGGCCTGCAACAACGCGGTGGTGCAGTCGTGGCGCAGGTCACGCCGGGATCCGCCGCCGAACGCGCAAAGCTGCGTAGTGGTGATGTTATTGTCAGTCTCGATGGCCACGCTGTGACCGGTTCCAGCGACCTGCGCAATGCCATCGGGTTGTTGCGCGTGGGGACGCGTATCAATCTCGATGTCCTGCGCAAGGGCAAGCGCATGAAGCTACAGGCCGTTATTGCCGATCCGTTGGCCAGCAGCACGCCTGCCGCAACCGTGAGCAAACACCTGTCCGGTGCGACACTGGGTGCCATCAGCGACAATCATCCTCTTGCCGGGCAGGTGGCCGGCGTGCAGGTGCTGGAGGTTGAACGTGGCAGCCGGGCATGGTCTGCCGGTTTGCGTGATGACGATATCATTGTGTCGATCAACCAGCTGCCGCTGTCATCGATGAATGACGTGGCCGCGGCGGTCCAGCGCAGTAGCGATGCGCTGTTGCTGAACATTCGCCGCGGCAATGGTGCCCTGTTTGTCGTCATCCGCTAGCCGGAGCAGGATGGCGCCACCCCATTGATCAAATTCCGGCTACGGGGGTGGGGGTGACGGTGCGTTCTGGTGGACGATCAGTCGCCAGCCGGTTTGCGCTTTCCGGTAAATGTTGGTGCCGTAAAAGGGTGGCGGCGGTGGCGAATCGGAGGGTGGGGCCAGGACAGATTCCTCTACCTGGTGGATGGCAATATCATCCGTTTCAATCCAGCCCAGGTGTGTGATTGACAGTTGCACGCCGTGACCCTGGGAGAACAGGTGGGTAAATACATCTGTAACCCCCTGGCGGCCCTGGATCATAGGGTGCATGGGTAACAGGCAACAAATGTCATCGGATTCCGCCCAAACGGACAGCATCTGGTTCAGGTCGCCTTCATCCAGGGCATCGTAAAAGGCGTCTTCAGCTTCCTGGGGTGTATTGTATGTCTGGGTCATGTTGTCAGTCCGGGTTGATTGTTCAATGGATGGTTGCATTGCCGGTAGCTGGAATCAAGCGTCTGGCAGTAAACTATAAAAAGTAAAAATGTGTCAGCGCACATTTAAGGAACCTCTGATGTGTCGTCATTGCGAGGAACAAAGTGACGAAGCAATCTGTAACTCGTTGATTCACTGGTTACGAGATTGCTTCGCTTCGCTCGCAATGACGGGCTACATGAATTAATCAGA
>JBATFE010000050.1:0-3200 GCA_049664445.1 Gammaproteobacteria bacterium | reverse complement strand
TATCTTCACGCCGTTCCTGGTGATCGTCATGGGCATCGGGCCACTGGCACGCTGGAAAAAACAGGACCCTGGCGACATCGCGCGGCAACTGCGGATCGCGCTGCTGCTGAGTGTCGCCGCCGGTGTGCTGATGGCACTGCCGCTGTTCCACGACGGCAATATCTGGGCCGGTCTGGCGGTGCTGCTGTCGGCATGGATCGTCTCGTCGCTGGTCATCAGCCTGCGGCAGCGATACCGCTACCGCAAGGGAATGGCCGGCATGCTGCGCGACCTGGGTTCACGCGGCAGCGGCAGTTACTACGGCATGGTGATTGCGCACCTCGGTGTGGCCTTCTTCATTATCGGGGTGACGTTCGTTACCCAGTTCGATGTCGAGCAGGACATCCGCATGTCACCGGGGCAAACGGCGGAACTCGGTGGCCACACCTTCAGGTTTGACGGCGTAAAAGTCGTGCAGGGCCCCAACTACCGTGCGGATCGCGGCACCCTTCACGTCTTCAGGGACGGCGCTGAAGTCGCCGTGCTGCACCCGGAAAAACGCACCTACACGGTACAGACCAAGCCGATGACCGAGGCCGGTATCGACCCTGGCTTTACCCGCGATATCTATGTATCGCTCGGCGAAGCCCTCGGCGGCGGCGACTGGAGCCTGCGACTCTATTACAAGCCATTCGTTCGCTGGGTCTGGCTGGGCGGCATTCTGATCGCCATCGGAGGCTTGCTGGCTGCAACGGACAAGCGCTACCGCATGGCCAGGGTGAGCAGCACGGCACCTGTACAGGCGACCTCGAAGCGCATTGTCACGGAGGCCCGCACCTGATGACGCGTTACCTGCGCTACCTGGTGCCGCTTGCCATCTTTGCGGTGCTGGTGGCCTTTCTTTACCGCGGCCTGAGCCTCGATCCCAAGCGGGTCCCCTCGCCGCTGGTCGGCAAACCGATGCCGGAATTTTCATTGCCACGCCTGAAAGACCCGGCGGCCACGCTCAGCAACAACGACCTTATGGGCAAGGTCTCCATCCTCAACATCTGGGCCACATGGTGCGTCTCCTGCCGCGCGGAGCACGAGGTGCTGTTGCTGCTGGCAAAGACCGGCAAGGTCGATATCTACGGCCTCAACTACAAGGATGAA
Organism: Gammaproteobacteria bacterium; assembly: GCA_049664445.1. Classification (GTDB taxonomy): domain Bacteria; phylum Pseudomonadota; class Gammaproteobacteria; order UBA9214; family UBA9214; genus UBA9214. Next base: position 2,069 of record JBATFE010000050.1, on the reverse strand, counting down.
CGCCCCAAGGCACTGCAGTGGCTGGCGCAACTTGGCGACCCCTATGTCGCCAATGCCTTTGATGCCGATGGCCGCGTGGGCATCGACTGGGGCGTGTACGGCGCACCGGAGACCTTTATCACCGACCGACAGGGCATCATTCGCCACAAGCATATCGGCCCGCTCACCGTCGACACCCTGAATAATGAAATTTTGCCCCTCATTGCGGAGCTGCAATCCACCCCATGATTAAAAGACTCGTTATCGTACTGGCGCTGTGTCTGCTGCCAGTTACCATCACCGTGCAGGCCGGCGTCACACTGGAGGCCTTCAAGTTCGAGACCAAGGCAGAAGAACAGCACTTCAAGGACCTGATCGAGGAACTGCGCTGCCTGGTGTGCCAGAACCAGTCGCTGGCTGACTCGGATGCCGAACTCGCCCATGACCTGCGCGCCGAGGTCTATGAAATGATTCAGGCAGGCAAGAGTGATGAGGAGATCGTCGAGTTCCTGGTCACCCGCTACGGTGACTTTGTACTCTACAATCCGCCGCTGAAGCCAGCCAACTACCTGATCTGGTTTGGCCCGTTCGTGCTGCTGCTGGTTGCCGGCTTCGTGCTGCTGCGCGCCGTACGCCGCCAGAAGCGCACCGCGAACACCGACATTACGCCCGAGGAACGCGCCCGGCTGGACGCCGCACTGGGTAATACCCCGCCCCCACAGGACAAGCAACAATGACCGTATTCTGGAGCCTTGCCGCCGTCATGGTGATGGTGGCACTGTTATTTATACTGCCGCCGCTGCTACGCAAGCGCGAGCTGTCGGCCGTTTCCCGTGACGCACTCAACACCGAGGTCATCAGGCAACAACTTGCCGAGCTGGACACCGACCTGGCCGCCGGCAAACTCGACGAGGCGCACTATGGCGCGGCACGCGCCGACCTCGAGCAGGAACTGCTCTATGATCTCGACACGAGTGGCCTGACAGCGCGTACCGCACGCAGCGGGCGCTGGGCGACACTGCTGATCATCCCTGTCCTGCCGCTGTGCGCAGTGCTGCTCTACCAGCAACTGGGCTCCGTGGAACTGATCGACCGGCTGCAGCAGGCACGGACGTCACCACCGCCACCTGCCCAGCAGCAGTCTCAGCCGCCAGGCTCGATCGAGGACATGGTTGCCAAGTTAGCCGAACGCCTGCAGCAGCAGCCGGACGACCTGAAGGGCTGGGTGATGCTGGCGCGCAGCTACACCATCACGAAACGCTACAGCGAGGCCGAGGCCGCCTACGGGAACGCACTGCGTCTGGGCGGTGAAAATGCCAACCTGCTCGCCGATTATGCCGATGCCACCGTGATGGCCAACAACGGCCGCTTCAACGACAAGGCCGGAACGCTGCTGACCCGCACACTGGAACTCGACCCGGGCAATCTCAAGGGCCTGTGGCTGGCCGGGCACTGGAAGAACCAGTCCGGGGCCTATGCCGAGGCACTCGACTACTGGCAGCAGGCCGCCGCGAAGCTGCCACCCGGCAGTGAAGATGCCGCGGTGATCGAACAACAGATCAACAGTGTACAGGCGCAACTTGGCATTACCCCGACACCCGTCACCACCATGGCCGCTGCCGCTACCACTGCCGATACCGGCGCAGCTGCAGCCGCGGACAGTGGCAGCGCCGTAGCACTGAGTGTCAGTGTCGCCCTCGACCCGCAACTGGCCAAGGCTGCTGCAGCGGAAGACACGGTGTTCATCTTTGCCCGTGCCACGCAGGGCCCGCGCATGCCACTGGCGATCGTCCGCAAGCAGGTAAAAGACCTGCCGGTGACAGTCACACTGGATGACTCCATGGCCATGATGCCCGCCATGAAGCTGTCGAATTTCGAGCAGGTTGATATCGGTGCACGCATTTCCAGATCCGGCAACGCCATGCCGGAGAGCGGTGACCTGCAGGGCATCGTGTCACCGATCGCGACTCAGAGCAGCGAAACCATACAAGTCACGATCAACAGCAATGTGCCATAGACGGTGTGCAACAGCGGTTAACCCGATCATTGCAAGATGGCCTTCGCGTCACCACTGTTAAACCAATCCAGGG
>JBATFE010000049.1:0-2213 GCA_049664445.1 Gammaproteobacteria bacterium | reverse complement strand
CCGACATTCAGCTACCCCGGGTTGGCATCGATCCCTGCCCAGTAGTTATCAACGCTGTCCTGCAGTTCCTGCAGCAGCTGTTCATTGCGTTGCGGTGCAAACAGGTGTGCAAAGCGTCCCTGTTTCTCGAGGTAGTCCTCGACAGGCTGGCGTTGTTTCGGCACCTTTGTGTGCACCACCTTGCCATCAACGTATTCCTTCAATGGCCAGACACCGGTGCTGACGGCCAGCTTGCCGATGTCGGCCGATTCCCGGGGATCATAGTCCCAGCCGGTCGGGCAGGGGGCCAGCGCGATGATCAGCCGCGGGCCTTTCAGTTGCATGGCCTTTTCAACCTTGCGCGCCAGGTCCAGGGGTTCGGCGCCAATGACGGTCGCCACGTAGGCCGGCTTGTGTGCCGCCCAGATGGAAAACAGGTCTTTCTTGAAACCGGCAAAGCCATGGGGTCCCTTGCTGGTGGCAGTCCTGGCGGCATGGGGTGTGGCACCCGAGAACTGCTGACCGGTGTTACCGTATCCCTCGTTGTCGTAGCAGATATAAAGGAAATTCAGGTCCCGTTCCATGGCGCCGGAGGTTGACGAGAGCCCCATGCCGTAGGCTGCACCGTCACCGGTCAGCACCACAACCTCCAGGTCTTCCTCGACTGGCAGGCGTTGTTGCTCGATGAGAATATCCAGCGCATCGCGTATGCCCTGGGCGCCCGCCGGTGCCGAGGCCATGGCGGTGTACAGCCAGGAACCCCGGAAGGGTGTAAACGGATACACGGCCAGCAGGGTCATGCAGCCGGCGGCATTGACGAACACGGTGTTGGGGCCAAGTATGTCGTAGATCTCGTGCAAGGCCTCCAGTCCGCCACAGCCCGAACACATCGGCGTGCCGCTGCCGAGCAAGTGCGTGGAGGGCAGATCCTTCATGCGTTTGAAACGGCTATCATTCATGGCTCGGACTCCAGCTCGTTGCGCTCTGCATGGGCGATGGCCTGCAGCTTGGTGACCTCGCGGGATTCATCGCGGCTGTACAGCAACCGCGGTGGTGGCACCACACCGTCTTCCGCTGCCTTGCGGGTCACGGCGGCAATTTCATAGAACTCTTCCGGCGTGATGTCGCGGCCACCCAGTCCGCCGATGAAACTGAGCAGCACGGCCGGGGCCCCGGGCTTGCCATAGAGGGCTGACGACAGCTCCGTGTGCAGCACGCCGCCCATACCCATGGACAGGTTCTGGTCGATGACAGCCACCCCGCGCTTACCCGCCAGCAGGCGCTGCAGCTGTTCGGCGGGGTAGGGCCGCAACAGCCGCGGTCGCACCAGGCCGACCGCCTGGCCTGCCTCCCGCAGCCGGTCCACGGCCTCCCGGGCCTTGGTGGCAAAGGAGCCGATCATGACGAACACGATGTCGGCATCCTCGCTGCGGTAGGCCTCGACTGCGTCATGGCGGCGGCCAAAGACACTGGCGAAGTCCGCGGCGGCCTCGTCGTACACGGCGAGGGCATTCAGGGCAGCCAGGTGGCTCTCGTAGCGGAAATAGGAATAGGGTGTGCCGCTGAGCACGGCAACGGCCTGGCTGGTCGGGGCGCTGGCGCTGAAGCGGGTGCTCCCGGCATCGAAGGGCGGTAGAAAACGGCTGACGGCATCCAGATCCGGGATCTCCACCGGCTCACGGGTAAAGGATAAATAGAAACCGTCGAGGTTGACGATGACCGGCAGGCGCACCCGGCGGTCCTCGGCCAGCCGATAGGCGATCAGCACACTGTCCATGACCTCCTGGCAGCTGGCGCAATGGATTTGCAGGAAGCCGCTGTCGCGTGCCGCCATGATATCGGTGTGGTCCGGCTCCAGGGTCAGGGGTGTGGCCAGGCCACGTGAGACGTTGACCATGACGAAGGGGGCACGCCAGCCAGCGACCGTGTAGACCATTTCCATGCCGTATAACAGGCCCTGGCTGGAGGTGGCGGTGAACACCCGCACCCCGCTGGTCGCGGCGGCGCCCGCCGCGGTGATCATGGAATGTTCGGATTCCAGCATCACCAGGCGACCGGGCATCTCGTCCCGATCCAGCCAGGCAGCCAGGGTTTCGATGATTTCTGTTTGCGGCGTGATGGGAAAGGCCGGCACGTAGTCGACGCTGGCCAGGCGTGCACCCCAGTCGGCCGCGGCGTTGCCGGTCAGCAGTACGCGCGTCATGCCGGTGCCTCCCCCGCCGCCTGTGCGAGAT
>JBATFE010000048.1:0-12589 GCA_049664445.1 Gammaproteobacteria bacterium | reverse complement strand
AGTCACCAGTGTCTCGGCCATACCGGGATAGACGGCATAATAATCATGGCTCCATTCCGCGACGTTACCGCCGAGGTCATAAAATCCACCGGGCGAGGCTGCAAAACTCCCGACCGGTGCGGCAACCCGATAACCGTCATTATAGTCGGGTACCGTGTTGGCCAGTGTATCCGCGATACTGGCGTCGGCATAATTACCGACCACTGTTGTTGGCGGGTACTGACCTGCCCAGGGATAACGTGCCGTATCCTGCCGCCCCAACTGGCGAGCAGCATAGGCCCACTCGGCTTCTGTCGGCAGCCGATAGCCGGTATTCACGGGTGACACCGCGAGCATCTTTCCCCCGCTTTCATGATAGGCGGGCGGCAGGCCCTGCTGCTCGCTTAACCAGTTGCAATAGCGGGCCGCATCATCCCAGCTGACATTCACCACCGGCAGGGTGTCTGCGTTCAGGGACACACCCTCCGCGCTTGCGGAATCATGCGACGACTTGAAGCGCCGGTACCCGGCATTCGTGACCTCTTTTTCTGACAGGTAAAACGGTCGTTGCAGTTGTACCAGCCGCGGATTCTCGTTGGCACGCCGGCCCGCCTCCCTGCGCGAGGCACCCATGCGAAAACTGCCGCCTGGTTTGATTAGACGCAAGCGTTGTCCCGCGGCCGTGGTGCGTGTCGGTGGCATGCTGGCGGCCTAGCGGGCAGCTTTTTCCTGCGCTTGCGTTTTCAGGGTGATGTCGACGTTCTTGCTAACAGCGGCGCTCGGCGTCACCGTGACCTGCTGCGACAGGTAACCCGGCTTGCTGAATGCCAGGGTGTGCAGGCGGGTGGTCAAGCGCAGTCGCCTGGTCGCATCGCCGGCCGGCTTGCCATCAATCTTCAGAGCGGCATCAGCCGGCCGCGTGGTCACGAACACAATTCCGTATTCAGCCGGTAACGTGACCGCCAGTTGCTGCGACTCGTCCGGTTCAAGATTGATTGGCTTGTCGACCAACTGGTATCCCGGTTTGGTCAGTCGCACGGTGTGTTGTTCCGTGGAGGCAAGCGACAGCGTCGCCGGGGTGGTGCCATGAAAGACACCCGCCACACTGATGGTCGCACCGGCCGGTTCGCTGCTGATGGCCAGGCGTCCGTCCGCAGGTATAAGCTCGATGGTTTCCAGCTGCAACTTCGTGCCCGCGGTAATGGCCTGCTGCAGGGAGATGGTTTTATATTTCTGCAGCGCTAACTCGAGTACTCGTTCACCAGCCATCACCTCGGCCACCAGCGGGGTGACACCCTGCAGCACGCCGTCGATGCGCACCTCAGCGCCGGCCGGTTCACTGCGGATAGTGACATCCGCCCAGCCGGGCTGCAGGCGATAGGCAAACTGCTGTGCCTGGCCACGGCCGCTAACATCCAGCTGCGCATTCACCGGCAGGTAGCGGTCAGTCTCGATGCGCAGTTGATGGGTGCCGGATACTATCCCGGTGACGCCGTCGTCACCTGTTGGTACCTGTACCTCATCGACAAATACGCGGTAGTCGACGTCCGGCTGGAGTTGAAACCGGATACGCCCGGGGAGTTCCTCGAGGGCCAGGGTGAAGGTCTGCAGGCCGCCGCGCCTGACCTCGATGTCTGCCAGCAGGGGCCGAAAGCCTTCCCGGCTGGCCTTCAGCGTATAACGACCGGGTAGCGCCAGTCGTCGCTTGCCTATCTTGACCGTGGGCGGAAAACCATGAATGGATTGCCGCTCGGGTTCGGGATTGATCTCCACAACAACCGGTATCGCCAGCAACACGAAGATGGAGGCCAGCAGCAACAACACGAACACGCTGAATACAGCCCAGCGCAGCTTGCGATGCGCAGCGCGGGCTGGCTTGTGTGCGACTGTTTCCGGTATCGCCCGCTTTGGCGGCAGCAGCGGCGGTGTATCGGCGGGCGGGGTAACGGTTGCGGCAAGTGACTGCGTGCGGGTGGCAATGATGACCATGTCACCCTGCACCGTCCAGCTGATGACGCCGTCACCGACCTGGATTTCATCGCCGGACTTCATCCAGCTCGAACCGTTCAACCGTTCATGGTTATGAAACACCTGGCTGCTGTCATCGGCCGCCTGGACATAGGCATGTCCGTCGGCTGTCGCGATATAGGCCACCAGCCGGTCGGCGGGCACACCGGGCATGACGATATCGGCTGCCGCCTCGCCACCGACACTCAACGGTAACGCCTGCTCATCCAGCTGGCGTTCACCGCGCGCATCCTGCACAAAAAAGAGGCGACTCAAATCATTTCCTCGCAAGCGACAGTCAGTGAAATAGCCTGTTTCCCCGGTATCACCGCCAGTTGTTTACGGGTATCACGGTAGCCGGCGCGTGATCCCACCACGGTGTAGTTACCCGGTAACAGCTCCAGTCGCTTGCGGGTGAAGGCACCCAGCTGACCGACATGGTAAATCGAGATGTCGGTTTCCCCGTCCGACAGCAGACTGACCGTTACCGGGGTGCGTGCCTGTGTCACCAGTCGTTGCAGGTCGGCAATCTTTTTCGCCAGCTTCGGTTCGTCAGCCGGTGCGCTGCTGGTTGCTGACAACAAGGCTTCGGCATTCGCCAGCGGCTGCGCGTCGTAGAGCCGCTCGGGCTGCTGCAGGTAATGATCGAATTGCCCGTTGACTTCCAGTCTCGTGTCCGCCTTTTCAAGACCGCTGCGGGCAAACCCTGCGGCGGCATCGATGACCAGTGCCTTCCTGTAGATGCTGCTGGCGGCCTGCCAGTTTTCAGTCCGCACCTGTGTCGCCGCCTGGCGTTGCAGGCTGTTCAGGCTTGCCTGTTGACGTGCCTGCGCGAGGCGCTGCCGTGCGTCGACCACCGCCGTGTCTGACGGACGCAGGGTGCCTGCCTCCGCCAGTGCCTGTTCTGCAACACTCAGACGACCGTTATCCAGCGCGGTTAACGCCCGTGTCATTGCGTCCTGAAAGGCCTGACTCTGCAGCGCTGCCGTGAGGCGATTAAAGGCGGCGGTCGGTGGATCATACCCGGGATCAAGCAAGGCAGCCTGCTGGTAGGCTAGCTGTGCGGCGACGAGGTCGCCATCCGTCTCGGCACGCTCCGCCGTTGCCATGTTCTCCAGTACCGCGGGACGCACGCGTGACCGCGCCAGGCCGGAACGGGCATCCTCATTATCCTCGTCAATGGCAAGCGCCAGTTCAAACTGCCCGAGCGCCTCGTCAATCCGGTTTGCAGCCAGCGCCTGTCTTGCCGACTCGAGCGCCGCTGCCAGACGTGCAGCACGCTCGCGCTCAAGTTGTGTCAACCCCTGCAACGCCTGTTGATAGGCACGCGCGGCTTCGCTGAACTGGCGTTGTGCGAGCAGGCGCGCAGCATTGCCGGCCACACGTTCCGAGTGGCTCCATTCGGGTTCTCCCCAGCGTGCGGCATGCCCGAGTTCCAGTTGCGCACGCAATTGCAGATACGTCTGCATGGCCTGGTTCGCGGCCTCGCGGGCCTCGTCCGCCGGTATGACAACAGGGTCTGCGGGTGCCTCGACCGGTTGCGGTGACTGCATCAGTACGGGCAAGGCAAAGATAACGGCCAGTCCGAGTAGCAGTACCGTTGCCAGTGAAATCCACAGCCAGAGATAACTCCCCGCCCCGGTATGCACTTGCGTGCTACTGGCTGCCGGTGGAGACAGCACAGGACCGGCTGCGGCATCAAGAGGTGGCTTGTTTGGCATTATCTGGCTGCTTTCTGTTCACAGGGAAATGATCTCGCAAAGACGCAAAGGCGCCAGGAAAGAAGTATTAATTTGTATAACAATAACTGGTAACTTTGCGATCTTTGCGCCTTTGCGAGAGACATGACTGCCTGGCTGGATGAAAACCATCCAGCGGGTTTATGAATCGCTAAAACCGGTTTCAGAAATATAGATGCGTTTTAACAGTGCCCGCCACTGGGCGTATTGTGCCTCCGCGGAACCGGTCAGTTCATGGGTCTCGCCCTCCACCTCAACGACCAGCGGACGGGCTTCCGAGGAGAAGGATTCATCCAGCTCGATAATGGCATCGCGGTGAATATCGGTTTCCGAGTCCTTGTCAAAACCGGTCTTGATGGCATAGGCGCCGCCAAGCACCAGGGTATCGCGCAAGATAGAGGAACTGTAGTTGCCGTTATTGGTGGTCTCAAGAGCAATCGCGCCGAGTATGGCCGCTACCCCGATGAGCTTGCGCTGCATTGCATCACTCTTGAGCTTCCGCAGAGCGGCCGCTTCCTCACTGCGCGCCTCGCGCCACTCGTTGTAGGGCGATTCCATCTCACGGCAAAAGTTGTCGAAATGGCCATTGAGCGTGTCAATGAGGAGAAAATCACGGTCGCGAATGGCGAGTACCCGCTGGTACATCGGGTCATCGGCAGCCGGCAGGTGCACGATGGTATAGCGGCCATTTTCATCACGCTGCAGATCATCGCCAAAGGCCTCGGGTGACAGATCTGCCGCAAAGCGCAGTTCCGCCACCTGGCGGATGGTGTCGATGTCCTTCGCAGACAGCACACGACGAAACTCAGCCAGGTCATTGGCGATGGTGTTGTAGAGCGACTGGAAAACATCCTGGGTGGGCGGGTTTCTGACCAGGCTACGTGTCCTGTACACGCCGTCAATGAGTTCCTGTTCATAAGCGCGCGCAAACCACTCGCGACCAGTAGCATCATAGGCATTAATCTGCAATGTCAGCCGTTGGCCATCGGAGGCAATGATAGTGCCTCGCACCATTAACTCCGCGCCGGTCGTGTCTTGCGGGACCACCCGCACCGCTCCCCAATGGCCGCTGGTTTCCATGGTGGTGCGTAATTGCTCCGGTATGTAGCGTGCCTCGGCATCGCGTATATCCATCGACAGGCCCATGGCATCCTCTTCATCTTCAGGCAGTTCGCCGGGGTCAAAGAGTTCAATCCAGACATCCAGCAGCTGGTTCTCCGGGACTTCGGTAACGGCCTTGTTCAGGGGTACAGGACCCTTCACATCCTGTGTCGGGCCGAACGTGCTGCACCCGCCGAGCAGGGCGAATACCGTCAATACGGGTAACAGGTAATAACGCATGCTCATTTCATGCAGCCTTGTCAGGAAGTCCCTTGCTTGTATTTGCGATACTCTTCCCAGAGTTTTTTCTTCAGCACCGGGTCGGTCTCTTTCTCCGCTGCCTCACGGAGCTGGCGTGCCACGACATCATCATCACTGCCGTCCGGTGTGCCGGGCGGTGCGCTGCTGCTCGTGGTTGTTCGTGGCGAACCCGGGCCCGCACCCTGGCCATAGGTTTGCTCGCCACCACTGGCGGATTCCGTTTCTCCACTGTCATCAAATTCCCCGTCATCGCTGCCACTGCCACTACTGCCGCCGCCACCGCCACCGCCTGCTGCGCCATCAGAGCGCGGTGTCGCCGCTTTCACGCGTTCCTGCTCGCGCAACAGCATTTCGTCGAAGTCACCCAGGCCGGCAAACAACTCGGCATCCAGAGCCGCCGTTGCTTCCGCGCCGGTCTGCTCGGCGGCCTGGTCAATGGCCGCCGGTGCGATCACGGCCGGGGGATCCTCGGGGCAAGACAGGTCTGCCGGCACGGGCATGCCGTTTTTCACCAGCGCCACACAGTCCTCCGCAACACGCCGGTGCAAACCGGCCACGTAGGCGGCGTAGTCAGCCGCTTCATTGCCGCTGAGGGTGCCGCGCTCGCGGTGGCTGCGAAAATCGCGCTCGGCCGACACCATGGCGGCATGATCGCTGCGCAGGCGCTCGAGCAACACCTGTGTCGAGGCCGGGGCCGCTGTTACATATAACAGCCCGGCAAGCAGCAATGAGCTAAAGCCCGTAAATGTATACAATATTTTCATTACTAATAACAATATAGCCTGCTTTTCGATGTATTGTCTTAAGTATAGACCGGTACCCTGTTGTGGCCAAACCGCCGGATTTCTGATCTGCTGCGTTTCGCCCGAAATGCCGACCCGGACAGGAAATCCTAGTGGTTCCCGGCAACGATCGCGGTCACGGCAGCGGTCAATGCGCCCAGGTCCTGTCTGTCAATGATATACGGTGGCATCAAATAGACCAGATTGCCAAAGGGCCGCACCCAGACACCCGCGTCGATAAATTGCCCTGTAATGGCCTTCATATCGACTGCCGTGGTCAGTTCAACCACACCGATGGCACCCAGCACCCTGACATCGGCGACCCCGGTTAACGCCCGGCACGGTTCCAGCCCTGCGCGCAGACCCTGCTCGATTGCCGCAATGCGTGCCTGCCACGGCGAGTCCAGCAACAACTCGATGCTGGCCAGTGCGACGGCACAGGCGAGTGGATTGGCCATAAAGGTTGGACCGTGCATCAGTACCCCCGGTTCACCACGACTGATGCGGTCACTCACAGCTGTTGTCGTCAGGGTCGCCGCCAGCGTCAGGTAGCCCCCGGTCAGCGCCTTGCCCACACACATGATATCGGGCGCGATCGCGGCATGTTCGCAGGCAAAAAGCTTTCCGCTGCGTCCAAACCCGGTGGCGATTTCATCCAGGATCAGCAACACGCCATGCTCATCACACAGGGCGCGCACCCGTTTCAGATAGGCAGCGGAATAGAAACGCATGCCGCCCGCACCCTGTACAATCGGTTCCATGATGAGCGCCGCGATATGCGCACTGTTTTCCTGCAGCTGCCGTGCCAGGGGTTCGATGTCCTGATCACTGCACGGTTCGCCGAAGCGGCAAGCCGGGGATGTGGCAAACAACTGCTGTGCCAGCACACCGCTGAACAGCGTGTGCATACCGGTGACCGGGTCACATACCGACATGGCCGCAAAGGTATCGCCATGGTAGCCGCCACGGATGGTAAGAAACTGCTGCCTCTCCGGCCTGCCCCGCGCCTGCCAGTACTGCAGCGCCATCTTCATGGCCACTTCCACGGACACCGAGCCGGAATCGCAGAAAAACACCGACTGCAGTGGCGCCGGTGTCAACGCCACCAGCCTGCTGGCAAGCCTGACAGCGGCGGGATGCGTCAGGCCACCGAACATGACGTGCGCCATCTTGCCCAGTTGTGATTCGATGGCGGCATTCAACAGCGGGTGATTGTAACCATGAATGGCACACCACCAGGAAGACATGCCGTCTATCAGTTGCCGGCCATCGGCGAGCGTCAGGCGTACACCCTGTGCAGAAACGACCGGATAGACCGTTTGATCGCCGCCCATCGCACTGTAGGGATGCCAGAGATGCGCCCGGTCCTCGCGGACCAGTTCTTCATACAGCGTGTTGTTCGTGTTCATTGTGCTTATTATCATCCGGAATCACGAATACCCTTCGCGTTTGCAGACACGGCCTCGATTTGGCGGCACAGCTAATGACTATTGTCATTAATACCACTATTTAAATCTTACCAAACAATACGGCTGATGTTACGCTTCGGTTGACTGTCATGATCCGGATCACGTTATTTATGGTTACACGTTACTTCCTGCTGTGCTGTACCTTGCTGCTGCTCCCGGCCTGCCAGACAACCGAGATCCTGAATACCTGGCGTGATGAGCCGCAAACCGAAAAGTTCAGCAAGGTGCTGGTCATTGCCGTACTCAAGGAACGTGTCTACCGGGACCTGCTTGAACAGAAACTGGTCGCGGCGCTGCAGGCGGACGGTATCAATGCAGAAGCCGCCAGTAACGTGTTTCCGGCGGCCGATGTCATGGATGAAGCCATGACAACAGCTGCCATGAAGCAGGCCGGTGCCGACTGCATCATGGTGATACGCCTGGTCGACACCCGCAAGGAAGTCATCTACACCCCCGGCACGACCTATATACCGGGGGGGTACGGCGGGCGTTACAGTATGGGTTATTACGGTTATTACGGCGGTGGCTATAGCGTCGTCAGCACCCCGGGCTACTCAACCGAGTACAATATTTCCACGGCTGAAACCACCGTATTCAGTGCGGCAAGCAATACACGCGTCTGGTCGACGATTACCGAGACAACGGAAACCTCCGTCAACTCGGCAATCGATTCCTACATCAAGGTCATTGGCAAATCGGTCAAGGCCAGCGGACTGTTCTAGCATGCATCGCTGCCGCTGCGGGGGTTGGCCCCCTGCAGTCGCCAGCGCCACGCACCCAATGAACGCACGCCCCTGAAGTGATAAAATGCCGTAATATTCCCACTAATCAAGCAACAAAAATCGAGGTTATCCATGCAACGTTTACTCACAGTCATTACCCTTGGTCTGGCTGCACTCAGCCCGAACAGCTATGCCGCGGATGTCGATGCGGAAGTTAACGCCAGCCGTGAAACGGCGCAGGAGTTCATGCAAACGCTGAAAAAGGAACTGCAGGCAGCGATGCAGGAGGGTGGCCCGGTGAATGCCGTCAGCGTCTGCAACCTGACTGCCCCGGCCATTGCGAGTACCTACAGTGCCCGCAACGGTTGGGAGGTCGGGCGCACCAGTCTGAAACGCAGAAACCCGGCCAATGCCCCCGATGCGTGGGAACGCTCGGTGCTGGAAGATTTCGAGGCGCGCAAACTTGCCGGTGAGGATCCCGCGAAGATGGAATTCTACGAGGTGGTCAGCGACGCCGGCGTCAGCGAATTGCGTTACATGAAGGCGATCCCGACCGCTGGTCTGTGCCTGGCCTGTCACGGCGAGCAGGTGGATTCAATCACAAAGACACGTCTTGAAACACTCTATCCGGATGACCAGGCACTGGGATACCGTGTCGGTGATATACGGGGTGCGTTCACGATCTCGCAACCGCTCACAACGACTGAAGAATGAGGCCTTCAACGGCACGACAGACCGGTAACTGGCGATGCGACCGATGAAGGGCACAGATAACTGGCTGTTGCATGAACACTCACTGTATGAAGACCTGCTATCCGAATGCCGCGATGCCGTGGAAAATGAGGACTGGGAACAGGTCAACCTGATATTCAACCAGCTGGTTACGCACCTGAAGCGGCATATAACCCTTGAGGAAGAGGTGCTGTATCCCGCCTATGAATCAGCACCCCATGCACCGCAGGGTCCGACCACGGCGCTGCGGGCAGATCATTCCGCTATAATCCGCCTGCTCCAGGACATGACACCGGTCATCAAGACCAGAAATTCGGAACATATGCTCGAGTGCCTGGCGTTTCTTGAAAACCGGATGATCACGCACCACGAAAAGGAGGAAGACATCTTCCTGCCCATGGCGAGCTATATACTGAATGCCAGCCATGATGAACTACTACGCAAACTGAGTGAGTTCGACGCGTCGAAGACAAAACGAAAGTGGGCTATTTGAAGAGGCTATTGAAAACAGCAGGAGAAAGTAAACGCTATACACGTGCAGGAACAGCGGCGTAAAACGCGGCAAAAGACCCGGGCGGACTTTCTTCGCTTGTATGTTATCTACCCGTTGGTCTGGATTGTCGTCAGTGACATTCTTTTTTACCTCGTAAAAAATTATCAACAACAGATAATCATCGCGTCCTCTTTTTCTTGTTCAGGTACGGACAGACGCTGATAATACCGCAGCCGCTAAAGCACCCGCCCAGGCGTCGTCGCTGTAGATCAGGTAGGCCGCAGTTTATGCCGTGCAGGGTGCTGGAAACAGCCACAGCGCCAGCGCATACAATGCCAGTGCGATGGCAATGACCGTGGCGAACCCCAGGTGAATGGCCAGCAGTGTCGCCAGTACGGCGCTGATCACGGAGGCACAACCGTTGATGGCCCATGCCCACGGAATGAGATCCGGTGCGTAGTCCGCCAGCCGTGCAAGTCCCAGCGGGAACGGCATCCCCATGCAGAAGGCCAGCGGTGCAATCAGGGCCGCAGTAATGAGGATGCGTGCCACATCGGGCAAGGCAGCCAGCTGCTGCAGCAGTGTATCCAGCGACAGCAGGTACAGCGCCCCCAGCACGACAATGCCGGCGACGGCCCAGGCCAGCAGCCTGCCGCGGTTACCACCCGGGGCGACACGTCCCAGCCAGGCACTGCCGAGCCCCGAGAACACCAGGAAGCTGCTGAGCACCACCGCGATCGCGTACAGCGGGTGATGCAGAAACAGCAGGAATTTCTGGATGAAGGCTATCTCGATAAACAGGAAGGCCAGCCCGAGGACAAGAAAATAGCCCACCACCCTGGAACGGCGCACGGTTTGCCGCCCCGGACGGATGCGTCGCTGGTAGATCCAGATGGGCAACAGGATCAGCAACAGGCTGGCAATCATGGCCTGTGCCAGCGTCGCCACCAGTACCAGGTAGCCGGCATCGGTCAGCGCTGCCCCGCCCCGCTCACGCAGTTGCAGCACCTCCTGCAGGGTGAGCCATTTAAAGAAGTGGAAAAAATGCGGCCGGTCATCGCTGGATGGCGTCAGGTTGAATTTGTAGTCCTCCAGAAAGCGCTCACGCTGCTCACCCAGCAGTGCCACGGCGGCATCATGGAACCAGGCCTTGCGCAGACGATTGTAGCGGTTGCTCTCGTCCGGCGTGATCCCCGGGTACCAGGCCACGTCAAAGGCGCGCGCGGCACAAAACGCACGCACGCGTTCAATGTCCGCTGCGTCGACGATTCCGTTCTTCACCAGCAGGGTGCTGGTTTGCCAGCCGCGGATGAGAATCAGTTGCTGTCCCGGGTCGTGGACGCCGCTGGCGCGCAAGGCGTCGATGGCGGTGGCGAACAGCTTCAGCGTGTCGCGGGGCGGCAGTTTTATCCAGCGCGTGATGGAAAGAAAGCCGTCCGTTGCGAGTTTCTGCAGGAATTCACCCAGTGCCTCGGTCGTGTAGAGGTGGTTTTCGCTCAGTGCATACTGCCCCGAGGCAGAGGCACTGTAGGAATCCAGCAACGAGACCTGGATGAGGTCGTAGTCACCTGCGCTGCCGTCGACAAAACTGCGCGCCTCGGCAATATGCAGGGTGATGCCCGGCGTCGCGTAGAGATGACCGGCAAAGTCCGCATAATCCGTGGTCAGCAGGCGCGCGAATTGCGGATTCAGTTCCACGGCGTCGATGTGTGCAGTGTGATGGTAAAGTGCCTGCAGTACATCGGCGCCGCCGCCGGCACCAAGCACCAGTCCCCGCTTGATCGGCCGCAGGTGGTAAGGCAGTGCCGAGGTCAACTGGTCGAGATAGGCAAGTGTCTGCGTGTCACCGTTATAGCGGTTGATGACGGACAGCCCGTCGCCGTCGGTGAACACGGCCAGTTGCGGCGGTGGTTCCGTGCTCGCATTGAGACTCAGGCCGGGGGCATGCCGCAGCGGGATTGTCGGGCTAGCCACCACGTCGAGCAGACCCAGCGGGCTGGAACGTTGCGCGATCATGCGCGTGTCCCTGATCAGCAGCGTCTGGCTGAGCCCCTTGTAGGGCGACATCTCCAGTGTGCGCCAGCTGCCGGGCATCAACAGCAGTGCGGCCATCAGTGGCAGTATCAGCCAGAGTACGACTGCTCCTTGCCGCAACTCCCAGGCGCCAATTAATGCGGCAGCGAGCCCCAGCAGGCCGAGCACCATCAGTGCCTGCACGGGCAGCAGCGCAAACAACAGTGCCAGAATGCCGATACTCCCCAGTCCCGCACCCACCAGGTCGGCCGCATAGATACGCGACAGGCGCTCACGGTAGTGGACCAGTGCCAGCCCGATGGCGTTGGCGGCGAAGAAGAAAGGCACCGCCAGCAGCAGGTAGGTGGACAGCAACCAGAGACTCTGGCGGGGATCCCAGAGCACTTCCTCGGCATTGAAGGGAATCTGCTGCGCAAGCAGGAAGCACACAACCGATGACAGGCCAAACAAGGCGAGGTTGATGAGGTAACTGGCGGCAAAACGTTGCAACAGCTGACGCTGCAGCAGCATGAGAAAGGCACCACTGACGCCGTAACCGAGCAGCGCCAGGCTGATCATCATGTAGGCGAAGTGATGCCACTGGATAATCGAGAACAGGCGCATGAGCAGCACTTCATAGGCAAGTGCCGTACCCGAGACCAGTGCAATGGACAGCCAGGGTAACCGTGGCTGGTCTGCTGCAATCGTCGCGTTAATCGTGTTCCCCGGTCAGCGGCACGAACTTGACGGGCAGAATTTGCCGGGTAATGACCTTCCCGTCCGCCTGTTTCTCGATCAGCAGCAGTTGCTGGGTAAGAAAACGGCTGCCCACCGGGATCACCATGCGCCCACCGGGCTTCAGTTGCTCTACCAGCGGTGGCGGCACGTGACTGGCGGCCGCCGTGACGACGATGGCATCGAAGGGGGCCTGTTCTTCCCAGCCGTAATAGCCATCGCCGATGCGCAGCATGACATTGTCATAGCCCAGACGTGACAGCCGTTCGTCCGCCTCCTTGCCGAGTGCCTCGATGATCTCGATGCTGTAGACCTGCGCGGTGAGTTCGGCCAGGATGGCGGCCTGGTAGCCGGAGCCGGTGCCGAGTTCCAGTACCCGATCATCTGCCTGTGGCTTGATCAGGTCACTCATCAGCGCAACGATGTAGGGTTGTGAAATCGTTTGCCCGTAACCGATGGGCAACGGCCGGTTGATGTAGGCCTTGTAGCGTTCTGCAGCGGGAACGAACTCGTGCCGCGGCACCGTGCCGATCGCCGCCATCACGCGCGGATCCAG
>JBATFE010000047.1:0-2748 GCA_049664445.1 Gammaproteobacteria bacterium | reverse complement strand
AGTGACGAAGCAATCTGTAACTCGTTGATTCACTGGTTACGAGATTGCTTCGCTTCGCTCGCAATGACGGGCTACATGAATTAATCAGAGGTTCCCTAACTATTCAGCTAGTCACGTGTGCTCAGAGAACACAGAGTCTCCTTATATTTTATTCATTCTATGGCCACGGAATCCACGGAAGAACACGGAAAAATAAAGATGTCTAAAAGTATCAATAATCAAAGTTCTGCTTCCAACTTTGTCTTCAATGAATGAAATATATAGAAAATCTGTTATCTCTATGCCTCTGTGGTTGGCTGAATAGTTACTATTTATAGATTTTATTTTTCCGTGTTCTTTCGTGGCTATTTAATAAAAAACTAGCTCTCGAACAGTTTCCGCAGCCCGTCATCGAAGGCGACCACCGGTTCCCAGTCAAGATATTCCCTGGCGGCGCTGATGTCGGCGCGCGAATGACGGATGTCACCTTGCCGGCCAGGCTTGTACAGGGGTGCAAACGGTTCGCCCTTGAGATCACATATCGTTTTCAAGAGCCCGTTGATCGACAGCTTGCCGCCGGTGGCGATGTTGATGGCTTTACCGGCCGCTGCAGGTGCGGTGGCTGCCCTGATGTTGGCCTCGACGACATCAGAGACGTAGACAAAATCCCGCGTCTGTTCGCCATCGCCGTAGATGGCGGGTTGTTTACCCTGGTTGATGTAGTCGCTGAAGATAGAGATCACACCGGAGTAGGGGGAAGACGGGTCCTGCCGCGGGCCGAAGACATTGAAGTAACGCAGCGACACCGTCTCCAGCCCGTACAGGCGGGTGTACATCTGGCAGGCCTGCTCGGAGGCCAGCTTGTCGACGGCGTACGGAGACAGCGGCTTGACTGGCATGCTCTCCTGCTTGGGAAGTTCGGGCAGGTCACCATAGACCGCTGCCGAGCAGGCGAACATGACGCGCCTTGCACCGGCATGACGCGCAGCCTCGAGGATATTCACCGTGCCGCGATAATTGACCCGCTCGCTGGCCAGCGGGTTGCCGACCGTTTCCGGGACCGATGCAATGGCGGCCTCGTGATATACGAAATCCACCTGTTGCATGGCGGTGCGTACCGTGTCGTAGTCGCCGACGTCACCTTCCATAACCTCGACGTTATCTGATTGCGGAATATTCTCGTGTTTGCCGGTGGAAAAATTGTCCAGTATGCGGACACGGTGGCCATCTGCCAGTAAGCGATCGCTGATGTGCGAGCCGATGAAGCCGGCGCCGCCGGTGACCAGATAGAGCATGTGAGGGTTTTTCCTGTTCTTCCGTGGGTTCCGTGGCCATCATATCTATTATTATCAGATTGAACCAGTACTAGGCTTGAGTGGCCAGATCATCCTCGTCATCTTTATGTTCTTCCTTTTCCAGCAGGCTAAGGCTGACCGCGGCCGCCTTCTTTTCGACCTTGTCGGTATTGAGGCTGAGCGAGAGCCGCAGGTTGTTGGGTGAGTCGGCATTCTTCACTGCCTCGTCGGCACTGATCTTGCCGGCCTCGACCAGTTTGTAGAGGGCCTTGTCGAAGGTCTGCATGCCGAGGCTTTCCGACTTCTGCATCACTTCCTTGATTTCATGCACATCACCGCGACGAATCATGTCCTGTACCAGCGGCGTGCCCAGCAATATTTCCACGGCCGCGGCACGTTTGCCGTCGATTGTCTTGATGAGCCGTTGCGAGACGAAGGCGCGCAGGTTCAGTGACAGGTCGAGCAGCAGCTGGTTGCGGCGGTCCTCGGGAAAGAAATTGATGATGCGATCGAGTGCCTGGTTGGCGTTGTTGGCATGCAGGGTGGAAATGGCGAGGTGCCCGGTCTCGGCAAATGCCAGCGCGTGTTCCATGGTTTCCCGGTCACGGATCTCGCCGATGAGAATCACATCCGGTGCCTGTCGCAGGGTGTTTTTCAGGGCATCCTCGTAACTGTCGGTATCCACACCCACCTCGCGCTGGTTGACAATGGATTTCTTGTGCGAATGGACGAACTCGACCGGGTCCTCGATGGTGATGATGTGACCGGCACTGTTGCTGTTGCGGTAATCGATCAATGATGCCAGCGAGGTGGATTTTCCGGAACCGGTGGCGCCGACAAACAATACCAGGCCGCGTTTTTCCATGATGACATCGGTGAGTGTCGAAGGCAGTCCCAGCAGTTTCCAGTCCGGGATGTCGGTTTTGATATTGCGAATAACCATTGAAATACTGTTGCGCTGGCGGAAGATATTGACCCTGAAGCGGCCGATGCCTTCCTCGGAGATGGCCAGGTTCATTTCCGGTTTATGTTCAAACCCGGTGATCTGCTCGCTGTCCATCACGGCATAGGCGACGTCCCTGATCTGTTCTCTGGAGAGCTTCGTGTTTTCCAGCGGTCGCAGTGTGCCGTCAATCTTCGCACTGGCTGGCGCGCCACTGCTCAGGTACAGGTCGGACGCGTCTTTTTCAACCATGGTTCTGAGATAGCTCTTGAAATCCATATTTACTCCCGGCAGGTCTTGTATATAAGTCAGAGTCGGATGAGAATGGCAGTTACTCACGCAGTCTCATCAATAAACAGGCAATTGGCCACGGAAGCACACGGAAAAACACGGAAATAATTCTATTAAGGAACCTCTGATGTGTCGTCATTGCGAGGAACAAAGTGACGAAGCAATCTGTAACTCGTTGATTCACTGGTTACGAGATTGCTTCGCTTCGCTCGCAATGACGGGCTACATGAATTAATCAGA
>JBATFE010000046.1:0-4139 GCA_049664445.1 Gammaproteobacteria bacterium | reverse complement strand
CCTGGGCCAGCGGCATCAACCTCTATGCCGCGATCCTGATGCTGGGCCTGATGGGCACCACCGGTAACCTGGCACTACCTCCCGAGCTGCAGATCCTGACCGATCCCCTGGTGCTGGTAGCCGCCGGATTTATGTACATCGTCGAGTTCTTCGCTGACAAGGTGCCCGGTATTGATAGCGGCTGGGACAGCCTTTCGACCTTTATCCGTATCCCCGCCGGCGCCATACTGGCCGCCGGTGCGATAGGCGATGTCGGTCCGGCCGCGCAGCTGGCAGCAGGCATCGCCGGCGGCACACTGACCGCCGGCACCCACGCAACCAAGGCCGGTTCACGCGTGCTGATCAACACCTCACCGGAGCCGGTCTCCAACTGGTTTGCGTCCGTCGGCGAGGATGTGGCCGTCATTCTTGGTCTCTGGACGGCACTCTATCACCCGGTCCTGTTTATCGTGCTGCTGGTCCTGTTTATCCTGTTCATGATCTGGGCATTGCCGAAACTGTGGCGCGGCATCAGGAAGGTGTTCGGCTTCATCGGGCGCAAGCTGGGTAACACCACAACAGCTGTTCCGGGGGACAAGGGCCCACCCGGTTCGTCGTCCTCTGAAAACCAGCCATGAAATTCACACAGCCGCTGGTCACGCTGTCTGCAGTTGCACTGCTGGCGACGCTCGGTTATCTCTGGATGGCGCCCGCCGGCATTGAAAGCCGTCCGGATATTGACCTGATGACGGTTGACGGTAACAGGCTGCAGCTCGCCAGCCTGCAGGGCCGGCCGGTACTGGTCACCTTCTGGGCAAGCACCTGCAACAGCTGTATCAGTGAGCTGCCGCACCTGATTGCACTCTATGACGAGCTTGCCCCGCAAGGACTGGAGATCATTGCCATCGCCATGGACTATGATCCGCCAAACCGGGTGCTGGCGATGCGCAAGGCACACAACATACCCTATCCCGTTGCACTCGATATACAGGCCGATGCCGCACGCGCCTTTGGTGATGTCCGCCTGACACCGACCTCGTTCCTGATTGCACCGGATGGCCAAATTGCTCACCAGCGCACCGGTAAATTGAACATGGCCGCGTTGCGCAAGGATATTCTTGCTATGCTGGCGGCCACCCGAACCAATCCTGCCACGACACAGCCGATGCCATGATCTGGATAAAAGCCCTGCATGTTATTTTTATGGTGACCTGGTTTGCCGGTCTGTTTTATCTGCCGCGGCTGTTCGTCTATCACGCCGATTGCAACGATGACACCGGTCATGCGCGCTTCCTTGTCATGGAGCGCAAACTGTTTGCCATCATGACCATCGGTGCCGTTGTGACGACGGTGTTCGGCGTCTGGATGCTGGCTGCCTACGCCTGGACTGCCTACCGGGAACTGCTGTGGCTCGATCTGAAGCTGCTACTGGTGGCGGCCCTGATCGGATTCCATGTCTATTGCGGCATACTGGTACGCGAGTTCCGCAATGGCACGGCTCACCACAGCCATGTTTTTTATCGCTGGATCAATGAAATCCCGGCACTGCTGCTGATTGCCATTGTGCTGCTGGCCGTTGTCAAACCGTTCTGAGCACCTGAAACCCGGAAGATCAAACAGGAACCCGGCGGCTAAAAACGCTACAATAAACCAATCGAATACTATTTTTACGAGGGATCCTTCATGAGCCGAATAGTTAACTGTGTTGTACTGAAGCGCGAAGCCGAGGGCCTGGAGCAACTTCCGCACCCGGGATCACTGGGTGAACGGATCTATGAAAATGTATCGGCCGAGGGCTGGAAACAGTGGCTGGAACGCCTCACCATGATCATCAACGAGAACGGCTTGAATACCGCTGATACCGCCAGTGTGGAACTCATTGAGAAACACATGGTGGGTTTTCTGTTTGGTGAAGGCGATTTTGGCGCCGTCCCCTCCGGGTTCCAGGCACCGGGCGCCAAGAAGTAGCGGCGCTTTATAGCAGCCTTTGCGCACGCAGCACGCTCAACCCGGACGCGGACGCCTGTCTTCAATCTTCAGCAAGGGTCCGACCACCACCCTCAGGTGCTCATGCGCGGTACGCAGCGCTGTTTCAACCTGTTCCGGTGTCGACGCGCATGCAAACATGAACCCCAGGTAACTGCTGCCTTCGGGCAGCGGCACCAGCTCATAACCATCACGAAGACTGATCAGGATATCCTCGATAAAGGGCACCGCACGGGCCGCAGCAATCCCCTCGATACGACGCAGGATTCCCGCCTGGCGAATCGGGATCATCAATACCCCGGCGGCAGCCGCGGGCGGCTGGATGGCTAACGGTTGTCCGATTGCATGTGCGATCACCAACGACTCGAGGCTATGACCGGTACCGAAAGAAAGCAGCCGCGCACATTCGCCGCCAATGGTGCGGCTGGCGACCTCGATAATGACACAGCCGCTCTCGGCCAGCCGTACCTCGGCGTGTACCGGTCCTTCGCGCAGACCGATGCCCGCACAGGCCGCCTTTACCGTCGCTATGATCTGCTGCTGCAGGTCGGCGCCATGGCGCGACGGGGTGACATAGTAGGTCTCTTCAAAATACGGACCTTGCAGCGGGTCCGGCTTGTCGAAAATAGCCAATACGTCCAGTTCGCCGTCGTTTAACAGGCCTTCAAGCGCGACTTCCGGTCCACTGACGAAGCCCTCCACCAGCAGCTGCGAGCGCAGGCGTGCATCAGTGCTGTAGTCACTGGCAACAATGGCCTCAACACGTGCGCACGCAGACAGCAGCTCCTCGCGATTGTCCGCACGTATTACGCCGCGACTCGCGGAAAGTGACAACGGTTTCACCACGCACGGAAAGCTGATGCCTGCACACTGAGCGACAACATCGCCGCGCAGATTGACAAGGCGAAACGCCGGCACCGCGACACCGGCATCGGCCAGCGCCTGTCGCGACAGGTCCTTGTAGCGCGAGATCCGTGCCGCTTGTGGCTCGTTGTGGGGCAGCTGCAGTGCCTGCGCGATACGGCTACCCAGTTCTACCGTTGAATCATCCGTCGCGACAACACCATTGAAGGGTTGCTCCCGGGCCGCTTCAAGCAGGATATCCAGCGCATCGGGTGCCGACAGGTCTACATGCAGGCCGCCGGCTATCTCGCCAACCAGCGAATATTTACCTTCGGAGGCGACCAGCACGTCTACCCCCTGCTGGCGGGCAGACTCAAGATAGGCACCAGTACGATAACTGTTCGGTGGGGCAATCAGCAGAAGGCGCGATTGCGCCTTCCGGGAATAATGGCTAGCCACAACCTCCGCCGGCCGCACCACAGGCACCACAGGTGCCGGAACCGCCGGTGATGGCAAAGGCGTTGTTGAAAACGAAGCTGGCACCGGTTGGTTTCTCGACGTAATCAATTTCAACGCCGCGCAGAAAATTCAGTGCAACGGCATCAACGTAGACATCGAAACCGTCCTCCTTGCGGACGCAATCGTATTCAGATTGTGAATCGGTAAACGTCATGCCATAGCCCATGCCACCGCAACCGCCACCGGAGACGAAGACACGAATGGCCTTTAGATCGTCATCCTCTACCTGATTGAACAATTCCAGCATCTTCTCGCGTGCCGCGGCCGTCAGCGCCAGGTCGGTTGCCGCGAGTTCCATGGAAAAACTGTTTGCTGTCTGTGACATATCGAACTCCGTTGTTGATGTGATCGCCGATCACGCTGGTTATGTGGACAGAATATAAGGCCTGATGGTTCCGGATACTACCCTTCTGACGGGAGGGGCATTTGCCAGGCACCGCGCATGATTTATTGACAATATAACAGCGCGCCAATAGCCCTCGCTGCACGTAGGTCTTCATGCAGCGGAGGGCAGTTACGTCACAGGGGTTTACTTGATAATCGAGCGACCCGGTGTCGGTGGTAATTGCGGCAGCGGTTGTTGGGGGAATTCACCCGTCAACGCATCAAGAAAGGCGACGATATCCGCTACCTGCCCGTCCGACAGGTCCTGGTTCAGCTGGATCCTGGCCATGACACGCACGGCTTCATCCAGTGTTGCCACTGAACCGTTATGGAAATACGGGGCGGTGATGGAAATATTGCGCAACATGGGCACCTTCAACAGATACATGTCCGCTTCAGCATTGGTGACAGTGTAGCGACCGCTATCC
>JBATFE010000045.1:0-2987 GCA_049664445.1 Gammaproteobacteria bacterium | reverse complement strand
ACTATGACCTGGAGGGCAAGCTGTGGCGCACCTCGGAGGCGCATGCGCTGAATTATTACCAGGTACCGGTGCTGTGGAGTACGCTGGAGGTCTACTATGACCTGAAAGAACAGCGTTATCTGGTCTCGGGGCTGGATAACCGGCGTAATCCCTACCGCTTTTCGAATAGCGCCGACCCGCGGGAATTCAGTCCGAATGCGTTGATTTATTATGTCCGCTGAAATACCGCAATCGCGCCGGGGATGACGCTCCTACACAAATCAAAAATAGCGCCCGGGATGACGCTCCTACACAAATCAACAATCGCGCCGGGGACGACGCTCCTACACAAATCAACACACATGTAGGAGCGGCGTCTCGCCGCGATTGCTTGTTCGATGCTAAGCGCACTGCGGCCAGCCGTAACCCCAGCGCCACGGCAGGCCGGAGCAGGGGATACCACCGAGCCGCACGGCACGGTACATGAGCTCGGCAATGGCGGCATACAGTGTCGCTACGGTCTCGGCCGACACGTCATACTCGAGCGTCAGTTCCGCTACCCGCGTGTTACCGGTCTCCACGACACAGGAGAGCAGAGCAAGATCCGCCTGCTTGCGTGCCGCGAAACTTTCCTCTGCACTGGCATCAACAGCAACAGCCGTGTGGTAAAGCCTGTCATGGGCGATGCAACAGTCCTCCCAGGGCGGGCGTGTTCCGTGGACAGCGCGGACATTTTCAACCTGCCCGGCCAGGTATTCCCAGCCGATTGAAAGCCCGCCACTGCAGCCATCCGTGGTGAAGGGCGCCAGGGTACTGCCGGGGGCGGCCATGCGTGCAAGCAGCTCACTGTGGTGATGCAGTTCAAGTTGCCGTTCGAGACGATCCATGGTGGCATTCGTTGTCTGTTCCTCGCTGGCGCGCGCAGCGGACAGCAGCAGGGCGCAGGCAATAATGATGGCGTAGCAAGGCTTACGGTGATTCATCGCGGTAGTGTCGTTGTGGTTCAGGCTGTCCAAACAGGATGGCCGTGTGCATCAGCAGGCGTTCGGCTGGATTGAGATCGGCGCGCTCCGCGATCACCTCGCGTGCCAGTGCCGGTTCATCGGTAATGACCCCGTCGACGCCCAGCGACATCATGCGTGACAGCGATACCGCATCGTTCACCGTCCAGACAAAGACCTGCTTGCCCTGTTCATGGCTGTGGCGCACAAATCCGGGGGTTGCCATGCCCATGGCAACGGCAAGAAAATCGACATCGAGACGGGCAAGGTCGCCAATCGCCGTGGCGGACAGCAGGCCGATGCGCCAGTCCGGTCGCAGGGCGCGGATTTTTTGCACGCCTTCATACTTGAGTGACATGATAGCAACTTCATCCGTCATGCCCAGCTGTTCCACAATCTCCACGACGCGTTGTTCCAGTTGCTGGTCATGTCCGTAATACTTGAGCTCGATGACCACGTGCGCCTTGCCTCTGGCCGCTTCAAGTACCTCGACCAGTGTCGGAACGCGCTCGGCGGTAAAGCGCGGGTCAAACCAGCCACCGATATCGATGTCGCGTAGCTGTTCCAGTGTGGCATTCCAAACCTTGAGATCGACGCCGGCGAGTTTCATGAAATCGCTGTCATGGATGACGATCACTTCGCCATCCGCGGTTTCCTGTACATCGATTTCCACCCAGTCGCTGGCATCCTCGATGGCCGCCCGGATCGAGGCGAGGGTGTTCTCCGGTGCCTTGCCGGCGGCACCGCGATGCGCCACCACGGTGACAGTGTCCTTGATGCGGATGCCGTCGACCAGCCAGTGACCAACCAGCAGGGCGCTGGCGGTTGCTGTTGCCAGCAGCAGTGCAACGATCGGTGCTGTCAGTTTCCAGCGGCGGGCAGGTTGTTGCCGAGCCATGGATGCAAGCATCGCGGTCCCCATGCTTTCGCCATGTCGTTCATAAAAAGCCACCAGGACATAGGCAAGACTGCCCACGCTGACTACCGTGACCACGAAGTTACCAAGCATCCACAGTGCCACGAAACCACCCAGCACCGGCACCAGCCAGTCGAAGCTGTCAAAGAAGTTGGGAACCACCCATGAGCCCAGTTGCTGTATGAGCCCGGTCACGACCACACCCAGTATCACCGTCAACAGCGCCCACAGGGCGAGTGTCTTTAGCAGGCGGCGCTTGTGTCCCCGCGTTAGGCGCTCGCTTGCGGCAAACGACTTCGCCGGCGTGCAACGGGCAAACAACACCAGCGGTAACGCCAGCGACCAGGCCAGCAGTCTGCTGACCAGAATCAGCAACATGGCCAGCAACAGCAGACCGATCATGACGGCGGCTACCCAGAATTCTGCGGGGCGCTCCGCCAGGTAGTAGTTGATGTCATAGGCCGAGAGCAGGAACCAGGCCAGTGCGGCACTGGCTGCAACAAAGGGGAGTGTCAGCAACAGCACACGCACCACCAGTCTCACCGCAAAGCCGAAGATGCTGCGCGCGCGCGCGACTGTAAAACGCAGCGCCGTCACGGTACCGATGTGCAGGCCCTGTGCGCGAACTGCACCCATCGCCATCAACGAGGCCTGTTCAAAGCCGAGGATTGCAATCGACAGGCCTGCCAGAAGCACCAGCGCGGCGATACCGGGTGGTGATAACAGAAACCAGGCGATGTCCTGGTCAGCAAGTGCCGGCTGTTCGGAAAGGCCGAGTAACAGGCGGCCGGTGACGGCGAGCAGCGGCGTAAACAGGATGATGCCCAGTGCACTATAGGCAAGGTGTACGCTAAACACCGCTTGCCAGTCCTGCCGCAGGCGCTGTAATGATCCCTTCCAGAGGGGGGTGTAGCCGCTAGTCGTCATCGCTTGCCTGTCGAGGAGACGGTGTCGGTAGATTACCTAGGGAACCTCTGATTAATTCATGTAGCCCGTCATTGCGAGCGAAGCGAAGCAATCTCGTAACCAGTGAATCAACGAGTTACAGATTGCTTCGTCACTTTGTTCCTCGCAATGACGAATTAATCAGA
>JBATFE010000044.1:0-3137 GCA_049664445.1 Gammaproteobacteria bacterium | reverse complement strand
GCTGACCCTTCACAAAAGGCGGGACTATTCGCACTCACCCCTCATGAAGCCATATTGTGGAAAGTTCATATGTGCCAGTATGGACAAATACAGTCGATAGCTGCGATTTTGGATGTCCGGGTTCAGTACAGAGCTGCCGTTCCCTAACCGTGGACACTCAGCGAGCGCTGAACTGTTGAATGAGTACTACCGGCCAGAATCAGTCATTCCCAGAAACAGAAAACCCCGCCGAAGCGGGGTTCCTTTAATCGGATTATCCGATACGGTCTTGTCAGGAGGTAACGTTACTTGCCTGCAGACCCTTGGGGCCTCGTTCTACCTCGAAGTTGACCATCTGGCCTTCTGCCAGGGTTTTGAAGCCAACGCCCTGGATCGCGTTGAAATGTACGAATACATCCTCACCACCATCTGACGGGGAAATAAATCCAAAACCTTTGGCTTCGTTAAACCACTTTACTGTACCTGTAGACATATCATTTTACCTTAAATAATTTAAACAACTGGGTGTCGCAAACAGGTAATGAATCGAGAAATTCAGGGGGTAACACGGAGGGAACGACCAAAACCGCCAATCACAGAATCTGTAGCTAAGGCAACCTTATAGGAATATCTCCAGAGTAGCCAGTAATATAATTTATATATATTAGGATATGGCGCAATATTTCAATGCAGTAGGCCGGTGCAGGAGCCAACTGTGTCCTCGATCTCTCTATTGTCATTCCTGCATAGGCGGGAATCCAGCCATTATTCAACCACAGGTCTTTGGACATGCCCGGCTAACTAAACAGCGAATTTGCGGTCATCCAGACTGAAATGCTGTACTTCCGGGCTGGGTCGACTTTCACTGTTTACCTGAAATTACTTGCCCTTGCTGCAAGAACTTCCGGCTGGAAACTTGCCGTTCACCGTACAGACAGAGCCAGTGCTTGGCACTACTGGGTAGGGGCAAGTCCGGCCAACTCCTGACCTACACGGACGGCCGATGGAGGACAACTATTGCAGCAACTCCGGTCATTCGTAACGTAGAAATCAGCGGGAGGCGGGCGTAGCCAGCCGATCCGCTGTATTGACTTGATAGCAGTTCATGAATTAAATAACTCTTTTACTTTTGCAACAAATTCATTTGGATTATTTGGAGTAAATCTTAGTTGCTTAAAAAATCCATTTTTTCTCCTAATACCTACATGTTCATTCAAATCAGCCAGATCAAGCTTTAATGCTCTAAATGTCGTTCTAAGGACGGGTGGCTTAAATGTATCAATTGAAATGATGTCATCCTTTTTAATGATCAATGTTTTGGTTATAAAGGGAAATCTGCATTTTAGTTCTATTCTATCAGCATAAATAGAATACTCATTGCCGATGCTTTTTTTTGTTGATGTCGATTTATACAAAGGGGGATCGATGTGTTTCATTTTATCCTCCTGCTAACGGTATTAGGCTGACTCGTCGTTCAGCCTAAGTAGAAACAAGATTTTCTAATATTCAAAACATTCATAACGCCAATCAAGACGTTATTGAAAACCTGTCCGTATAGCAAGCGGATGATAGGCTGGCAGGGCTACATTGGTCGAGAGGTGTGATTTTGGGTCATACGAATGACCGAGATCAGTACAGAGCTGCCGTTCCCTAACCGTGGAAACTCAGCGAGCGCTGAACTGTTGAATGAGTACTACCGGCCAGATCACGCCCTTTACCAAAAGCAGGCGAACGGCAGGTTCATAGACAAAGTTGCCGTTCATGCAAACAATAAAGCAGCAACTCTCAGGCCACTGCATACACAACTTAAACCGTTAAGCCGTTTTTTCGGCTGGATTGTCTCGAGATGCGTGGGTTATGCTTTTTATATGCGGTTTTCCTGATGCTATGGCTTACTGAAGACATCTATCATATCGGTTTCCATCTGCTTGATGAATTCCTATATGCTTTACTTGTATAGCAGGTGATTCCGTTTGCTGACCATCACTGTTGCGTATGACAGCTCATAGTGCCCACAGCGTGACTCAAAACGAAAACACAAATTCCAGCGCGCCAGAACAAGACACGGCATCAGAAAATGTCGCTGCCGCCGGCTTACCTGGTGCGCCTGCGGCGGTAGATAAGAAATTGCGGCGGGTAGGCATCGATCCCGAGCGATTGTCCATATTTCAACTTGGCCATCCCGTCGAGCTATTGCAATATCCTACGCCACCATGGGTAAAGCGCATGGGCTTGGGTTTTGCCTTGTGGCTGATGTTGCATGGGCTTCAAATTGCTGGATTTGTTTTCGCAGATTGGTTGACTGCCGGTCTATCCCTGTTGGTCGGATTGATTATCCTGCAGGGCGCATGCGAAGCCCTGGTTACCGCCAGTGAGCGATTGGCGGCACGTCTGCAATGGAATCATTATGTGGCCGGCACCATGGCCGAAATACTGTCCACGCTGCCCGAATTGGTGGTCATCGCCTTTGTGGTGTCTGTTAGCCCGCTCACCGCCTTTGTTATCGCTCTGATCACCATTTACAACAATGCCCTGGTATTCAGCCTTTATTCCTACTTTTTACCCAAGGACAAGCAGGGCAAGTTTCTCATGCCCAAGCCCATTACGGAGGTGGGGACGCAAATCCTCACCGCCGGCGCCGCGATGGGCTTGATATTGGGCTTGGTGATGCTGGCCTTTTCCTCCAACCCCAATCCCAAATCCACTTTTTACACCATTGATTTGATCATAATCAGCGCAATCTTATTCACCATATTTGGTGTTTATCTTTATAAACTTGTTGTCAATTACGCGAGCGAGGAGCAGGCGGTGCGTGAAACTCTGAATTTGTCGCAGGAGGACGTGGAACAACGCCTGGCCCTGATCTACAAAAACGTCACGATCAGCCCCTGGCCGGTTATCGCTTTATTATTGGTGGTGGGCGTTTGCGGTGCCATCATGGGAGGGGAACGGGTGGCGGAGTTTGCCAAAATCGCCATTAAGGATCTGGGATTAAATAATATCTTGACCGCCCTTATTCTGGCGGTATTTTCCGGTATGAGCGAATACGTCATTCTTTGGAAATCGCACCGTAAAAAGGAGTATGGCATTGCCTTGGCCAATGCTTTCGGCGGCATTACGCAGGTGATGTTTCTGGTGCTGCCCTTCACGCTCTTGAG
>JBATFE010000043.1:0-16514 GCA_049664445.1 Gammaproteobacteria bacterium | reverse complement strand
TGTCGACAAGCTGCGCTATCATCGCATCATTATCATGACGGACGCCGATGTCGACGGCTCTCACATCCGTACCCTGTTGCTTACCTTTTTCTACCGCCAGATGCCGGAACTGATCGAGCGCGGCTATATATATATTGCCCAGCCACCCCTGTATAAAATTAAAAAAGGCAAGCAAGAACAATATGTTAAGGATGATTTATCGTTGAATGCCCTGCTCCTGAACAGTGCCATCGAAAAGGCCCTGCTGTACGTCAATCCGGATGCGCCACCCCTGGCGGGACCGGCACTCGAGTCACTGGCCAATAACTACATGGCGGTGTTGGCCTCCATACGGCGCCTGTCACGTCGCTATGATGCAACGGTGCTGGAGCGCATGATTTACATGCCGGTGATGGATGCGGATAGCCTGACTCAGTTACCGCGTGTAGAGGAGTGGTTTGCCGAGCTGGAGTCGCGAATCAACGCCACCCTTGGCAGCGGACAACGCTATGAATGCAAGGTTACCGCGGGTGAAGAGGGGGCTGCTTTCGTGGCCACCCTCAGCAAATGGACGCATGGCATTGTGGCCTCGGAACAAGCCCTGGGTGTGGAGTTCTTCAGCAGTGTCGAATACCAGCAGATGCTGTCGCTGGGGCAACAACTCGATGGCCTGCTCAGTGAGGGGGCCTATGTGCAGCGTGGTGAGCGCCAGACCGGGGTATCCTCTTTCAAGCAGGCCTTGAACTGGCTGATGGACGAGGCCAAGCGCGGCCAGCATATTCAACGTTACAAGGGACTCGGTGAAATGAATCCGGAACAGCTGTGGGAAACCACGCTCGATTCGGAGAACCGCCGCCTGTTGCAGGTACAGATTGAAGATGCCGTAGGCGCTGATGACATCTTTACGACCCTGATGGGTGACCAGGTGGAGCCGCGTCGTGACTTTATCGAACAGAATGCCCTGCTGGTCTCGAACCTGGATGTCTAGCGTGCATCGAAATATGCTATAGTGTAAAGCGTAAATATTTATATATTATTGATATTATTATAATAAATAATACACTACACCCTAATTATAAATAGTAATAAAATTATGTATTGTGTGTCACATCGCGTTGGAGCGGCGCCCTCGCCGCGTCTACAGGGTCGTGATCTCCTGCATGCGCTCTTCAATCCAGTCGGAGGCCTCAGCCAGTAGCTGCTGGGCAGTCTTGCCGGACGGATCGATCGGTGCGCCTATTCGAACCTGTATGACCCCCGGGCGCTTGATAAAGCTGCGACGTGGCCAGTATTCACCCGCATTGTGAGCGACCGGCACAATGGGATAACCGCTCTGTTCAGCCAGCACGGCACCCCCTATACGGTAGCGTCCCCGCTGTCCGGCCGGGATGCGTGTACCTTCGGGAAAGATGACCACCCAGATACCTTCCTCAAGCCGTGCCCGCCCCTGGGTGACCAACTGCCTGACGGCCGCCTTGCCACTGCCGCGTTTGATGTGGATGCATTTCATCATGGCAAGCCCCCAGCCAAAAAACGGAATCCACATCAACTCCCGCTTGGCGACCCAGACCTGAATAGGAAAAAGTTGCTGTAGAGCTATCGTCTCCCAGGTGGACTGGTGCTTGGCAAAGACAATGCCGGCCCGGGGAGGGATATTCTCTTCGCCCTGGACCGCGTGGGTAAGCTTGCAGGTGACCTTCAGCCACCAGAGGATAAAGTGCACCCACACCTGCAGTAGCCGCCAGCGCGTCTCGAATGGAAAAAATACGCTCAGCAGCAGCAGGCTGGAGAAGATCACCATGGAGACGGGAAATACGATCCAGAAGGCCAGTGACCGTAACCACAGTAGCAGGTAGGGTGTGTTGTCAGTCGACATGTGAAGCGTCAGGGCGTGTTGGTGTGTAATAAATGTTCAACGGCACTGTAGAGGTCATCAAATACAGCCACCGCCGGATCCAGGTCCGGACTGCTCACGGTACCCATGCCCTTGCCCGTTTTCACCAGCATCGGTAGCGCGCCCACTGCCGTGGCTGCCTGGATATCACGCAGTGAATCGCCAATCGCAGGCACGCCGCGCAGATCCGTGCGCAGCCGTACAGCGATATCCAGAAGCAGGCCCGGTTTCGGTTTGCGACAGTCGCAGCCATCATCCGGTCCATGCGGACAGAAGAACACGGCATCGATCATGCCGCCGCTTTCGATGACGCGATGATGCATGGTGTCATGAATACGTGCGAGTGTATCCAGATCAAACAACCCGCGTGCAATCCCTGACTGGTTGGTGGCCACCACAACGTGCCAGCCCGCGCGATGCAGGCGGGCAATGGCCTCGAGGCTGCCGCGAATCGGCTGCCACTCCGATGGCGACTTGATGAATTCATCCGAGTCTTCGTTGATGACGCCATCGCGATCGAGGATGATAAGTTGCATCAGCTGTCCCTGAATTCCGAGACCCGTATTCGACCATTGATCATGCGCGAGTTGCGTTGCTCGAGTTTTTCCATCTTTGCCCAGAAGGCATCGTCAAGTTTGAAGTCGGCCGCAATGGCCGTGCCGAGCAACAGGATCATCAGGTCTGCACATTCCTCTGCAAGGCTCTCCACATCCTTGCCCTTGGTAACACAGGCAGAAATTTCACCCAATTCCTCGGTCATCAGCGCGACGCGATAGGCCAGTTCTTCGCCGCCGGTATTCCTGAAATCATGCTTGTCATGGAACGCCTGTACGGCCGCGAGCATATCCCGGTATGAGTCTTTGTTAGGCATTATTTAAATTGTGTATCTATTCAGCTGGCCACAGAAACAAAAAGGCGAAAAGCATTTATTCGAACATTTTGCCACGGAATCCACGGAAAACACGAAAAAATAAAAGCCTTGGAAGTAATATTTCCGTGTTCTTCCGTGGATTCCGTGGCTAATGGGGTTATCCCTGCAGCTGGGAAATGTCTGCAACCTGCAGAAACAATTCAGACAGTGCCTGCAGCAGGGCGAGACGATTGTCACGCAAGGCAGCATCATCAGCCATCACCATGACGTGATCAAAAAATGCATCAACCGGGCCTTGCAATGCGGCCAGTTGGCACAAGGCACGGGTGTAATCGCGCTGTTTGAACAAGGGTCGAGTCTGCGAGTCGAGTGTCTGTAGCGCTGTCGCGAGAGCCTGTTCCGCCGGCTCCTGCAGCAGTGCCGTGTCGTAACTGGCGGCAATGGCAGCATCTGCCTTGCGCAGGATATTGCGTATACGTTTGTTCGCCGCCGCCAGGCTGTCTGCTTCAGGCAGTTCACGAAAGACCCTGACGGCACGCATGCGTTGATCAAAGTCCAGTGGCCGTCGGGGTTGTCTGGCCAGCACGGCCTCAAAAACATGCACCTCGTAACCGGCATCGAGATACCAGGCACGCAGACGATCCATCATGAAGCTGAACAGGGCATCGCCGATGCTGCCGGCATTGAGTGCGGCGGGAAAATTGCCTGCCGCCGAGTCGATGAGGGCGCGCAGGTCCAGATCGAGTTGCTTTTCTATCAGGATACGCAGCAGTCCGAGTGCCGAACGGCGCAGTGCGAACGGGTCCTTGTCACCCGTCGGTGTCTGTCCAATGGCAAAGATTCCAACCAGCGTGTCCAGCCGTTCGGCGATCGCCAGTGCCTGTCCGGTTTCAGAAGCCGGCAGGGCATCACCGGCAAAGCGCGGCTGGTACTGTTCGTCCAGTGCCGTGGCAACCTGTTGGTCCTCGCCATCGTGCAGTGCATAGTAACGCCCCATGATGCCCTGCAAGTCAGGGAACTCGAATACCATGCTGGTCACCAGGTCGCACTTGCACAAGTCGGCGGCGCGCTGCACCTGCTCGATGTTGAAACCCAGTTGCCCGGCGAGGTCAGTGGCAATCGCGGCAATGCGGGTTTGCCTGTCGCCCAGCGAGCCGAGCTGCTTCTGGAAGGTCATGCCATCCAGTTGGGCGACGCGACTGAGCAATGAGTGCTTGCGATCCTGGTTCCAGAAGAACACCGCATCCTCCAGCCGTGCCCGGATGACGCGTTCGTTGCCGGCCTTGATCTGCTGCGGATCCTTGCTGGCAATATTGGCGACCGTGATGAAGTGCGGCAGCAGCTTGCCGTGTTCATCGACGACAGGAAAATATTTCTGGTGGTCCTGCATGCTGGAGATCAGGGCTTCTGCGGGCACCTCGAGAAAGCGCGCATCATAACTGCCGCTGATGGCCACCGGCCACTCCACCAGCGCGTTGACCTCGTCCAGCAAGGACGCATCGATCAGTGCCTGGCCGCCGAGTGCAGCAGCGGCCTCCATGACCTGGGTACGGATGGAATTACGCCGCCGTTCCATGTCTACCGCGACCATGCCGTCCTGCTCGAGTGTCTGCACATAGGCGCCCGCTGCGGGGATCGCGATGGGTGTGTTGTGATGAAAACGGTGGCCGCGCGAATAGCGATCGCTGTCGATGCCCAGCACGCTGGCTGTTATCGCTGCGTCGCCGAACAGCAGCACAATCCAGTGCAGAGGACGCACGAACTCGATATCAGAATTGCCCCAGCGCATGCGTTTCGGCATCGGCAAGGCTTTCAGTGCCTTTTCCAGCAAGGCGGGAATGACGTCGCTGCTGGCCTGACCACGCTCCCTGGAGTGATACACCAGCCAGCTGCCCCTGTCGGTCTGCAGTTCCTCGAGGTCGCTGACCGTCACACCACAGGAGCGCGCAAAGCCTTCGGCCGGTTTGGTCGGCTTGCCATCGGCATCAAAGGCGGCTTTCAGGGCCGGGCCGCGTTTCGTGACCTCGCGGTCAGGTTGTGCCACGGGCACATCCCTGATGAGAACCGCCAGCCGGCGTGGCGTGGCATAGGCTTGGCTGTCACCATGCGCCAGCCGGTTTTCATCTAGCAAGGTATCCAGTGAAGTCTGCAGTGCATCGCGCATGCGCCGCAGTGCCTTCGGCGGTAACTCCTCGGTACCGATCTCGATCAGCAAATCACGGCTTGGTGTCATGCGTCACCCCCATTGTCGGTGAGCATGGGGAAGCCAAGTGCCTCGCGGGCTGCATAATAGGCCTCTGCCACCTGCCGGGAGAGGGTGCGTACGCGCAGGATATAGCGTTGCCGTTCCGTTACCGCGATGGCGCTGCGCGCATCCAGCAGGTTGAAGGTATGCGAGGCCTTGAGCACCATCTCATAGGCCGGCAGCGGCAGCTGCGCCGCGATCAGGCGGTTGCTTTCGCGTTCACAGGTATCGAACCAGTCGAGTAACGAGGCGACATCGGCGTGTTCGAAATTGTAGGCCGACATCTCGACTTCGTTCTGGTGATAGACATCACCATAGCTGACCGGGCCATCAGGTCCTTCGGTCCACACCAGGTCAAAAACGCTTTCGGCTTCCTGCAGGTACATGGCAATGCGTTCCAGGCCATAGGTCAATTCGCCGCTGACCGGACGACACTCGAGACCGCCGACCTGCTGAAAATAGGTGAATTGCGAGACCTCCATGCCATTCAGCCAGATCTCCCAGCCCAGGCCCCAGGCACCCAGCGTCGGTGACTCCCAGTTGTCCTCGACAAAGCGTATATCGTGCACCAGGGGATCGATTCCCAGTTCACGCAGCGAACCCAGGTACAGTTCCTGTATGTCCAGGGGCGACGGTTTCAGTAGCACCTGGTACTGGTAATAGTGCTGCAGGCGGTTCGGGTTTTCGCCATAGCGGCCATCGGTGGGACGGCGCGAGGGCTGCACATAGGCTGCGCGCCAGGGTTCCGGACCGATGGCGCGCAGGAAGGGGGCCGGGTGAAAGGTGCCGGCGCCGACCTCCATGTCATACGGTTGCAGCAGGGCGCAGCCCTGGCGGCTCCAGTAGTCCTGCAGCGCAAGAATCAGGTCCTGAAAAGTTTTAGGTGTCTCTGCCACGGTTTTTCAGATTATCGTTATGCAGCTTGCAAGCCGCACAGTATAGCGTGCGGCGCCACAAATTTCGCTACAGACGTGTCGTGGATGCGAGCCATGAATGCACTTTCGTGACAATCCGGATGCCGGTATGGTAAATGTGTCAGTCGAGGTGCACAGCAAGCTGCTCAAGCCATGATAACGGCTGGTCGACACATTATTTACTACCCAGGTGGAGGAAAAGCATGTCACGGCTAATTCTCGAACCCACATCGCAGGCCCAGTGGCAGACGCTGGTGCATGAGGCACAGGCGGCCTGCCAGCGGCAGCTTGATGAATCACTGGAAAGCTACCTGGTGTTTTTGCTGATGCGTTTCGCTGACAGACCCTACTGTACGGCACGCATCA
Organism: Gammaproteobacteria bacterium; assembly: GCA_049664445.1. Taxonomy (GTDB): domain Bacteria; phylum Pseudomonadota; class Gammaproteobacteria; order UBA9214; family UBA9214; genus UBA9214. The sequence continues at coordinate 10,245 of JBATFE010000043.1, read as the reverse complement.
TGGCTGAAGACTATCTGAAATCACAGGCGCTACAGGGCGAACAACGTGCCGGGCAGCTGCGCGAGGTCGGTGATCACTGTCTGCTGTTCTCCGGTCTGTTCCCGCAGCTGGCCGAACGCCGCCTGGTGCCCGTCAGCTATTTTGTCAACATCGGACGCGGCTCCTACCAGCAATTGTCAGCAGTGCTTGATCGCGGCTGGAGTTCCGTTTACAGCCATCTGTCCGAGGCATTCGTGGTACTGATGGATATACTGCATGCCATGCGCGGCCTCGGTGGCGAGACCGTGCTGACGCCTATACAGGCCATGGACCTGTGGCAGGATACCGGCAGCCGCCGCTGCTATGAGCAGGTGTGTGCTGACGGTCATTTCAGCCCGGCGCCTGCATCTACCGAAAAGCACTGACTCTCCGGGTAATCTGACGGGTTTTCTGCCGCCGCGCGCCTGCGTGCGGTAGAATCCGCGTGACTGGTTTTTCACACCCACGACACGCCCGTTCAATTACCATGCCCAGACAAGCAAAAGCCGTTGCGCTGATTTCCGGTGGTCTTGATTCGTTGCTGGCGGCACGCGTCGTCATGGAGCAGGGCGTTCACGTTGAGGGCATCAATTTTTATACCGGCTTTTGTGTCGAAGGCCACACCCATGCCATCCGTAAAAAGGACCGGCAACGGCCAAAGCGCAACAATGCCTTGTGGTCGGCAGAACAGCTCGGTATCAAGCTGCACATGATGGACATTATCGAGGAGTACAAGGATGTTGTTATCAATCCGAAACACGGTTACGGCAGCAATCTGAATCCGTGCCTTGACTGCAAGGTTTTCATGGTCAACAAGGCGCGCGAATGGATAGAGGCGAACGGCTTCGATTTCATCATAACCGGTGAAGTCGTCGGCCAGCGACCGATGTCACAACGCAAGGATACGCTGTCGGTGATCGTGCGAGACTCGGGTGCCGGTGAGCGCCTGGTGAGACCCCTGTGTGCAAGGAACCTGCTGCCCACGCTGCCCGAGATCGAGGGCTGGCTGGATCGCGAGCAGCTGTACGGTTTCAATGGCCGTTCGCGCAAGCCGCAAATGGCGCTGGCAAAACAGTTCGGTTTCGAGGATTACGCACAACCGGCCGGTGGCTGTTGTTTCCTCACCGACAAACAGTATGCCGTGAAGCTGGCAGACCTGTGGCGCAGCCGCGGCAGTCGTGAATACGACCTTGACGATATCATGCTGTTGAAGGTTGGACGGCACTTGCGGCCACGACCGAATTTCAAGATTATCGTCGGCCGCGAAGAAGGCGAAAACCGCTTTCTCGAAGGCTACAGAAAACGCTTTATCAATATTATCCCGACCAGTCATACGGGGCCGCTGGTGCTGATCGATGGCGAGGTCGGACCTGATGATATTGAACTGGCGGCCCGTCTGGCGGCACGCTTCAGCCAGGGACGTGATGCAGCGCGTGTCACGCTGCAGCTCAGGCAGCGCGATGGCATGACGCACACAATGGATGTCGTACCGATGCCGAGCGAGGCGATACCCGGGGACTGGTATGTCTGAGTGCGGCTGGGCAGTGACCCGTTGTCCAGTGTGCCAGGCGGCTGCATAGCATGAGTGCTGTCATCGTCGATGCCCGTAACCTGCTCTGTCCGATGCCGGTGATTCGCACCCAGGACGCCGTGGTAAAATTGCATCCGGGTGATTCAGTCAGGGTGCTGTGTACCGACCCGGGGGTGCTGCATGACATTCCGGCCTGGTGCCGGGTACACGGTCACGAGGTCTGTGACATCGAAGAGCATGACTATGAAATTAGCATTACCGTTCGCGTTGGCCAGCCCGGCTAGTTTGCCATGAGTCACACACACCTGCCTGATCCGCTGGATATTCGCTACCGGGACATCCGCAAGGTGACCCTGGTGGGCGCGGTCCTCGACCTGGTACTGGGTGTTGCCAAGATCATTGTCGGCGTCATTGCCAGTTCACAGGCGTTGATTGCCGATGGTATCCATTCACTGTCTGACCTGGCGACGGATTTCCTGGTGCTGTTCGCGGCCAAGCATGCACATCGCCAGGCCGATGACGAACACCCCTACGGCCATGGCCGTATTGAGACCGTGGCGACGGTGGTGCTGGGCGTGTCACTGGTTGCTGTTGCCGTCGGCATCAGTTACGACGCAATACGGCGTCTGATGGCACCGGAATTGTTGTTGCACCCGGGCTGGCTGGCACTGCTGGTGGCGGTGATCTCGGTGCTGTCAAAGGAACTGATCTACCAGTACACTGCACGTGCGGCGCGTCGGCTGCGTTCAAAGATGCTGCACGCCAATGCCTGGCACAGCCGCAGTGATGCCATTTCCTCGATCATCGTTGTCATTGGCGTTGTCGCGACCATGCTGGGCTACCCTTCTTTTGATGCGCTGGCTGCCGTGGCGGTTGCATTGATGGTTGCCAGGATCGGCTGGGAACTGCTGTGGAAAAGCCTGCAGGAATTGATTGATACCGCACTGGACCCGGAGAGGGTCGAGGCGATCCGCGAATCCATTATGGCGGTAGACGGTGTGCGTACCTGTCATATGCTGCGCACGCGCCACAGTGGCAGTGACGCTCTGGTGGATGTGCATATCCTGGTTGATCCGGTATTGAGTGTCTCGGAGGGCCACCAGATTGGTGAGGCGGTTCGCTGGCGGCTGCTTAAAACCATAGACGATGTCTCGGATGTCACGGTGCATATCGATCCCGAGGATGATGAACTGGCCTCGTCCTGTGCCGGATTGCCGTTGCGCGATGAAGTCCTGCGGCGGCTTGAACAGCAGTGGCAGCACCTCGATATCGGCGAGCAGCTCGACAAGGTGGTGGTGCACTACCTCGATGGCAAGGTGCACGTGGAAGTGTTTCTGAACAGCACGGGCGAGGATTCACAGCAGCTTGCCGAGTTGTCCACCACGATCCGTGAGTCGGCGCAAAGGGCGCAGGACATTGGTGATGTGAGTGTCTATGTCCAACACGTGAACGCACCAACATAGTGCGTTCTGCTGATTGTTTGCGCGAAATTGGTGCACGCGCGAAGGATGCCAGGCCGCTAACCGCGTGAAATACCGGGAGTTGCCCACCGCCGCCACCATGGCATAATTCGTGCTTCAACAAGAAGCAGGATCGTAATGATTTTAGTGTACGCCGTTGTCGCCTGATAACGGCGTGTTATTTTTTAGCGTAATTTGATTCGGGAGGAGTTGTAATGTCAGTAGCCAAAGTTACCAAAATGATGAAGGACAACGAGGTTAAATACGTTGACCTGCGATTCACCGATACCATCGGCAAGGAACAGCATGTCACCATGCCCGCGAGCCAGGCGGGCAGCGGCCTGTTCAAGGATGGCAAGATGTTCGACGGTTCCAGTATCGCGGGCTGGAAGGGTATTAACGAGTCTGACATGGTGCTGATGCCGGATACGACCACGGCCGTGATGGACCTGTTCAGTGACGAGCCGACCATCAATATCCGCTGTGACATTCTTGAGCCGATGACCATGCAGGGTTACGAACGTGATCCGCGTTCCATCGCCAGGCGTGCCGAGGACTACCTGAAATCCACCAAGATTGCCGATACCGCTTTCTTTGGGCCGGAGCCGGAATTCTTCGTGCTGGACGATGTGCGCTGGGGTGCCGACATGAGCGGTTCCTTCTGCAAGGTGGACTCGGAAGAGGCCTCCTGGAACTCCGAGCGGGTATTCGAGGATGGCAACATCGGTCACCGTCCGACGGTCAAGGGCGGCTATTTCCCGGTCCCCCCGGTGGATTCGCTGCATGACCTGCGTGGCGCCATGTGTCTGGCTCTGGAGGAGATGGGTGTTCCCGTAGAGGTACACCACCATGAGGTGGCAACAGCCGGTCAGTGCGAGATCGGTACCCGCTTTGATACCCTGGTGGCGCGCGCCGATCAGAACCAGATTCTCAAGTACGTAGTGCACAATGTTGCACACGGCTACGGCAAGACGGCCACCTTCATGCCCAAGCCGATTGTCGGCGACAACGGCAGCGGCATGCACGTGCACCAGTCACTGGCCAAGGACGGCAAGAATATCTTCACCGGTAACAAGTACGGCGGTCTTTCTCAGCAGGCCCTGTATTATATCGGCGGTATCTTCAAGCATGCGCGTGCCCTGAATGCCTTTACCAATGCCAGCACCAACAGCTACAAGCGACTGGTACCGGGGTTCGAGGCACCGGTGATGCTGGCCTACTCGGCACGCAACCGTTCCGCCTCTATCCGAATTCCGTTTGAATCCAACCCGAAGGGGCGCCGCGTCGAGGTGCGTTTCCCGGATTCTGCCGGTAATCCGTACCTGTGTTTTTCTGCCATGCTGATGGCCGGTCTTGACGGTATCAAGAACAAGATCGATCCGGGCGAGGCCATGGACAAGGACCTGTATGATCTGCCGCCGGAAGAAGAGAAGCAGATCGCGACCGTCTGCAGTTCACTGGACCAGGCACTGGATGCACTCGATGCTGACCGCGAGTTCCTCACCGCCGGCGGTGTCTTCACTAACGATATGATCGACGGCTATATCGATCTGAAGATGGAAGAAGTCACGCGCTTGCGCATGACCACCCATCCGGTCGAGTTTGACATGTACTACAGCCTCTAATCGGTCCGCAGTGTTGTACCATAAAGCCCCGCTCCGGTAGCGGGGCTTTATTGGCTGTGTGGTAACATCGGTGAAGCTATGCGCCTGCCTGTAATACTGTTATTGATTGTCGCAGCCGCCGCTCACGCGGATGTATACAAGTCCATCAATGCCGACGGTGAAGTGGTCTACTCCGACCGGCCGGCGCAGGGTGCAGAGCGTGTGAAACTGCCGCCACTGCCGTCATACACACCACAGCCGGTAAGGACACTCCGTCGATCTGCACCCGCAGTTGAGCAGCAGGTACAGTATGAAAGCTTCACTATCTCCAATCCTGCCAGTGATGCCACTATCAGGAACAATCTCGGTACGGTCGAGATAGAAACGCGACTGGCACCGCCGCTGATGACATCGCTGGGTCATGCTATCCAGTATTACCTCGATGGCGTGGCACACGGTGCTTTGCATGACAGCACCACGCTGACCCTGAGCAATGTCGAGCGCGGCGAGCACCGGCTCTCGGCCAGTGTCATGGATGCAGCAGGCGCCGTTCTGATATCAACAGCGGAGACCACGGTGTTCGTGAGGCGTGCTTCAAAACTGCGCGCTAACAGGCAGGGGACAGTGACAGATAACCCGGGTTACATCACGGACAATCCAACCCGTGTCGGCGATGAGGGCTTTCAACCCTATCAGCGCAAGGACATCGCTGATTTCAGCGGTAATGCAGCGGACGACGTTGATCCTGAGTTGGCGGAGCAACCGGCAAATCCCGGTTTTCGCAATCGCAATCCGAATATTCTCAGCCCCAACCCGAATATTCTTTCGCCCAATCCGAACCTGATTAATCCACCGCGGCCGACGAAAGACTGATTTGGCGCACCATGCTGGTGCAATTTTGCTGCAGTTGGTATACTGCGACGACTTCCCGCTGTGGCACACAAGTTTTTCATGCCACATAAGCCATTGAAATTGTTGTAAATACTTTTTTTCTCGGTAGGTCGTTGTATTTGATGATTTTGGATTGGTTCTTGCTAGAAACCCCGTTATGACTGCAGATTCCCCGCTATCCGAAGTAGATGCCAATCGGATATTCGAGAGTATGGGAACCGCGCTACTGGTGTTCGATGCCCGCTTCAGGCTGGTGACCATCAACCAGGCAGGCGAGGTGATGCTCGCGCACAGCGCGCGTCATGTCATCGGTCGCAGAGTCAGCGAGCTGGTCCTGAATGCAGAAGAGATGATGGAACAAATTACCGGCTCCCTGGCCTCCGGCCGGGTAGTGAATCAGCGCAATTGCCTGCTTGAGTTACCGGATGCGGCAGACCTGCGGGTCAACTGTACATTTACACCGATGACGGACACTGCCGGCCACTCCCAGGTACTGCTCGAGTTGCGTCAGATAGATCACCACCTGCGGGTCGAGCAGGAAGAGCGCCTGATTATGCAACAACAGGCCACACACGAACTGTTGCGCGGGCTCGCACACGAAATCAAGAACCCGCTGGGCGGCTTGCGTGGCGCCGCACAATTACTGGAACGGGAAATCAGTGATGCCAGGCTGAAGGAATTCACCCACATCATTATCAGCGAGGCCGATCGCCTGCAGTCATTGCTGGACCGCATGCTGGGCCCGAACCATTTACCCGATATCCGGGCAGTCAATATTCACGATGTGCTCGAGCATGTGCGTGAGCTGGTGCGGGTCGAAGCGGGTGAGCGCCTGCGGATAAAGACAGACTATGATCCGAGCCTGCCGGACTTGCAGGCCGACAGGGACATGCTGTTGCAATCACTGCTTAACATCGTGCGCAATGCGGCACAGGCGCTGGAAAACGACGGCAGCATCACCTTGCGTACCCGCATACGGCGAGGCTTCAATATCGGCAGCCACAAGCATCGCCTCGTTGCGCGTATAGAAGTGATTGATAGCGGCCCCGGTATCGAGGAGGCACTGCGCAAACAGATTTTCTACCCGATGATTACCGGTCGCAGTGATGGCACAGGCCTGGGTCTGTCTATTGCGCAGGCATTGATCAGTCGTCACCAGGGTCTGATTGAATGCAGCAGTCAACCGGGAAAAACCGTATTTACCATTTTACTGCCACTGGACGGAAAGTATGAGCCATAACGATACAATCTGTGTCATAGATGATGACAGTTCAATTCGCTGGGTGCTGGACAAGGCGCTCGGCAATGCCGGACTGCAGGTTGCAGGATTTGATTCCGCAGACAGTGCACTGCAAGCAATCAGCAAACAGGAGCCGGCCGTCATCGTGACCGATATTCGCATGCCGGGTATGGACGGGCTGGCCCTGCTGGAGCATATCCATGGTCGTTATCCGGACTTGCCGGTGATTATCATGACGGCCCATTCCGATCTCGACAGTGCTGTTTCGGCCTACAAGGGCGGTGCCTTCGAGTATCTGCCGAAACCGTTTGACGTCGATGAAGCCGTGGCACTGGTCACCCGGGCACTGGAATTGCGCGCCCAGCAGTCGCTCGAAACCGTACCCCAGGTGCTGGAGGATGCACCGGAAATCATTGGCAAGGCAACCGCGATGCAGGAAGTATTTCGGGCCATCGGTCGCCTGGCGCACTCCAATGCCACGGTGTTGATCAACGGAGAATCGGGTACCGGCAAAGAGCTGGTTGCACTGGCATTGCATCAGCACAGTGTGCGTGCGAAGCAGCCGTTTGTGGCGCTGAACATGGCGGCGATACCCCGTGATTTGCTGGAGTCCGAATTATTCGGTCATGAGCGCGGTGCGTTCACCGGGGCGCAAAATCGCCGTGCCGGACGTTTTGAGCAGGCCAACGGCGGCACACTGATGCTGGATGAGATCGGTGATATGCCGGCCGAGTTGCAGACCCGCCTGCTGCGGGTGCTGGCGGACGGCGAATTTTATCCCGTCGGGGCACACACGCCGAAAAAGGTCGATGTGCGCATTATCGCAGCGACCCACCAGAACCTGGAGCAGCGCGTGCGGGACGGCCAGTTTCGTGAAGACCTGTTTCATCGCCTCAATGTCATTCGTATCCAGATCCCGCCACTGCGTGAACGCCGCGAGGACATACCGCTGTTGATGCAGCACTTCCTGCAAAAGGCCGCCATCGAACTGGAAGTCGAGACGAAAACGTTGACTGCGGCAGCGGCCTCCATACTGTCGACACTGGCCTGGCCCGGCAATGTACGCCAGCTTGAGAATTTATGTCGCCTGTTAACCGTGATGGCGCCCGGTCAGGAAATCCATGTCGAGGACCTGCCGAATGAATTGATCGCGGCCGAGGCCGGCGTGACGCAGACAACGGCAGACTGGCAAGGCCTGTTGCGGCAATGGGCACAACAGCAACTGGCCGGCGGGGCAGAGCAGTTACTGGATGAAGCGGTACCCGACTTTGAGCGTGTGCTCATAGAGGTTGCACTGCAGCAAACCGGTGGCCGCCGTCAGGATGCGGCACGCTTGCTCGGCTGGGGACGCAATACCCTGACACGCAAGCTGAAGGAGCTCGAAAGCCCGCGCTAGACGCTACACGGGCTGCTAGCAGCCGGGTTGAGCAGCAGGCTGCCGGTGAGTTCGCTGACCGAGGCCAGTTGATGACGGTCAAGGTAGTCCACAATGCCACGGTTCAGCTTGTCGCACACCAGTGGGTCATAGAACAGGGCGGTACCGATGCCGATGGCGCTGGCACCTGCAATGAGGAACTCGATGGCATCCGCGACGGTGGTGATGCCACCCTGGCCAATGATGGGAATGTTGTGCGCCCTGCATACCTGGTAGACCTGGTGCACCTTCAGCAGCGCCACCGGCTTGATGGCCGGACCGGACAGACCGCCCTGGTTGTTGCCGATGACGGGTGTGCGTGTCTCGATATCGATGGCCATGCCCATCAGGGTGTTGATCACGGCGAAGGCGTCGCTGCCTGCGTCGATGCAGCGGCGCGCATTGTCGCTGATATCGGTCTGGTTGGGCGACAGTTTGGTGATCAGCGGCTTGCGGGTGACCGCGCGGCAGGCCGCGACCACGCGTGCCGACATCTCCGGGTCATTGCCGAAGGTGACCCCGCCTTCCCTGACGTTCGGACAGGAGATATTGATCTCGATGGCGTCGATGGGGGAATCATCAAAACGGCGTGTGACCTCGATATACTCCTCGATCGTGGATCCGGAGACATTGGCAATAAAGCGTGTTTCACTGAAGTCCAGCGACGGCAGGATGTGCTTGATGACATGGTCTGTACCGGGATTCTGAAGGCCGATGGCATTGAGCATGCCGGCAGGTGTTTCAGCGACCCGGTGTGGCCGGTTGCCAAGCCGGGGTTGCAGGGTGGTACCCTTGAGGCAGATGGCACCGGCATCGCGGTTGGAAAAGCCGGCAACCCGGGTATATTCTTCGCCAAAGCCGACGCAGCCGGACAACAGGATGAGTGGCGATGTCAGCGACAGCCCGCAGAAGTCCACTGCCAGTTTTTGCCGTTCAGTCTCTGTCATTAGCGTCACATAAATTCCAGTTTGCAGGGGTTCCCTGATGTTTCATGTGGTGTTGTATCAGCCGGAGATCCCGCCGAATACCGGCAATATCATACGCCTTTGCGCCAATACCGGCAGCGCCCTGCACCTGATTCATCCGCTTGGCTTTGAACTGGATGATCGCAAGTTGCGCCGTGCGGGGCTCGACTACCGCGAGTGGGCCACCGTGCATGAGCATGAATCGCTGCACGCCTTTATTGAAACCAGCAAGCCGCCTCGGCTATGGGCCGTGTCGACCAGGGGCGCACGTTGCTACTCAGAGCCCCGTTACGAGGCGGGCGATGCCTTCCTGTTCGGACCGGAAACGCGCGGCCTGCCCGATGAGGTGCTACGGACAATCGGTCGCACAGCGACGTTGCGTGTACCAATGATCGCCAGCAGCCGCAGTCTGAATCTTTCCAATACGGTTGCAATACTGGTTTACGAGGCCTGGCGACAGCAGGGCTTCAGGGGTTCAGCTGACCGATTCAGATTTTAATTCACGCGCCAGCAGGTTATGCACGGCTTCAGCGGGGGGCAGGCCTTCATGCAGTACCCGGTAGACCTGCTCGGAAATCGGCAATTCAACGCGGAACTGTCTGGCCAGTTGCATCACCTCGCGGGCCGTGTTGTAACCCTCAACGACCTGTCCAATGTCCTTGATGGCAACGTCGATGGCCGTGCCTCTTCCCAGCGCCAGTCCCAGTCGCCGGTTGCGGGACTGGTCATCGGTACAGGTAAGTATCAGGTCACCGACACCTGACAGACCCATCAGTGTTTCACGGTGTGCACCCATGGCATCGCCGAGGCGGATGATTTCCGCAAGCCCTCGTGTAATCAGTGCTGCGCGGCCATTGGCACCGAATTGCATGCCATCGGCAATACCCGTGCCAATCGCAAGGACGTTCTTCACCGTTCCACCCAGCTGCACACCCAGCATGTCGTCACTGGTATAGGCACGCATGGTGCCACCATGCAGACGGCTCGCCATGTCATTGGCAAACACCGGGTTGTATGAGGCGACGGTCAGCGCGGTCGGCAGGCCCGCAGCGACTTCCCTGGCAAAGGTCGGTCCGGACACCACGGCGGCTGGATGTTTCGAGCCGAGGACGTCCTCGAATA
>JBATFE010000042.1:0-3181 GCA_049664445.1 Gammaproteobacteria bacterium | reverse complement strand
ACAGTAGCCATCATCGGGATGGCACTGACGATACTCCTGCCACAGCAGCAGTTTGGTCACGCCTTTACGTTTCAGCTCCTGGCAGACCGTCGGGAAGTCCGGTTCCGCAAAGCGGCGCTGCCCGGTGACTGCCTGCGTCGGAAACAGCAAACGCCCCAGGTCACGTTCGAGCATGCCATCAGGAAGCGGCCAGGCAAGTCCTGCCTGTTCGGCGCGGTTCAGATAATCCACCACCGTGCCATAGCCAATATTCAGGGCATTGGCGATGCCTCGATAGGGCAATCCGGCTTCGTGTCGAAGCCGTAGAATGTCTTTGATTTTACGCATTGATAACCTCTTTTTTGCCACTGTCGATCTCCCCGCCTGAAAAAGGCCGAGAGCGTAGCAGCAATTAAGTTAAATCAACGCGTTAAGAAGGTTTCTGGAAATACCCGATCATCGATTCTGGAAATCCGGAAAAGTGATCGGATAAAACCAGAATCAATGATCGGAATGTTCCAGAATGGGTGATCGGTTTAAACCAGAATCAGTGATCGGAATGAGCCAGAATATGCAATAACGGTAAAGGGTATTACACCGGCACCCATCTATTGGCCCCCGCACTATTTCTAATGCCTGATATTTATTCTGTGTCGTATGGAAGTATAGGTCAGAAATACAAATAGACATTTGGGGGGATTCTCAGGTGCCTTGGAAAGAGAGTAATCGCATGTATGACCTTCTGTGATTTGTGGCTCGCATGCTGGACGGTGAGAAGATGGGCACCAAGTGCCCAAGCCGTGTGTCAAACTATGCAATCTGACTTATCGTGGCGGTTACCAGAAATACTGGATATCGCTTTTCGTCTTTGATGACCGTGTGCGCTGTGAAAAAGTGGATGTCCCCGAATCCGCACATTTCAAGTACACCCTGCAATTCCCCGCGATCAAAGCCGAGATGGAAGACACCCGCCGCTTCATCGGGGTGAAAACTGCCATCTTCAGTATCCAGATCGGCCAAGGCCAGCCTTCCACAAGGATTAAGATGATCGGCGAAGCTTTGGATGAGTTCCGCCGTATCGGGCACGTGATGCATGGCCATCGCGCTTATCACCAAGTCAAAGCGTTTCCCCAGGGGGCTCTTGGTAATATCCGCACAGACAGTCTCAACCTTACCGCTCAGCTCTTGCTTGGCCGCGAGTGCCGCAAGCATGGCTTCCGAGGTGTCAACGGCAACGATCTTATTTACTCGGGGTGCGACGTACGCACTGATCAAACCTGTGCCGGCACCAAAATCCAGAACATCCATCCGGTCATCCAGCGGAACGTGCACCAGTATTGAAGATCCGATGGCAGAAGAAAGTTGTCTTCTTCTCTCATCTGCATCCCACTCAACGGCTTTTTCATCGAAGTATTGCGACATGGATAGGGAGATCAGGGTTACGCCGGGGCACTGAGGAGGCTGCAATCATCTGACATAGGATCTAACCAATCAAGGCCTTGGTCGACTGCTGCACGGACGTTGCCGGGTCACCTGAGTCGTCCCGACCTTCGTCGGACGGTACCCGGAATTCCCCGCCACGACACACACCAAGGGACACATAGTCCCCCCGTCTCAGTGCCATAAGGCCATGAATTCTATGCAGATGGTGGGCCCGCCGTGACTCGAACCTGGGGACGTCGGATGAGTCGTACCGTGTATCACATTTGTGATTGTAGGTAGTTTTTTATTCCTAGCATCTCAATCAGACCCAATTGCTTCTCTAACCAGTAAGCATGATCCATTTCGGTATCATCCAGCAGTTTTGTCAAAATATTACGTGAATCAAAATCCTGCTCTTCTTCACAGACTGCAATGGCCTCTTTCAATGCGGCAGTCACTTCGTATTCAACGTCCAGATCATTCTTCAACATTTCCTTAACGTTACTACCGATGCGAATCTTGTCCTGTGAATTCATGTCAGGCTGTACTTCCAGAAATAACATGCGCTCCATTAACGCATCAGCATGTTGAGTTTCTTCTTCCATCTCATGATTTAGACGTTCATATAGTTTGTTAAGGCCCAGATCTTTATATATACGGGAATGAGCCATGTACTGATCTCGCGCGGCAAGTTCACCATTGAGCAGATTTTGAAGTTGTTTCAAAACCTTTTTGCTGCCTTTCATGATCCCTCTCCTGACTGCGACTGCAGATAATTTTCCAAGCCTGTATTTTCAATCAGCCATTGCTGGGATTCGACCCAGTCAATGTGTTCCTCGGTTTCTTTCAGGAACCCCGTTAAACCATCACGGCTAATGAAATCACGAGTTTCTTCACACAGTTTGATGGCATCCTGCAAATTAACTCTCATCCCGGTCAGCATCTCCAGATCACCCTTGAGCATCTCAGGAATATTTTCTCCAATGAGTAATTTGCCCAAATCCTGCAGGTTCGGCAGACCTTCCAGAAACAGAACACGCTCTATCAGATCATCAGCCATCTTCATGGCCTTGATGGAACGCTGGTACTCATATTCGTTGAATTCACCCAGCCCCCAATCTTTAGCCATGCGTGCATGCAGAAAAAATTGATTGATTGCTGTTAGCTGGTCTTTCAAACACGAGTTCAATGCCTGATTAATTGTTGCTTCACCTTTCATAAATCATCCCCCAGATATTTTTTGATATTTAGCCGGTTATTCCGTTGTTGGTAATGAGAAGGAACGGCAGGTTCACATTTACTGAAGTCTACAACACTGGGTGAATATGCATAGGGAAACTTAAAAATACCATATTAAACAATGTGTAATGGCACTCCATTTATGCGGTTGATAATCATTATCATTTGCATTAGAGTATCAATACTCATCGACTACTTTGGCCATTGCTTATGTACGTATGTATATGCAACAAGATTACGGATAGTGATATTCGCCGGGAATTAGATAACGGAGCCTGCTCTCTGGGATGTCTGCAAAAGCGCTTGAAGGTCGCGACCTGTTGCGGTCGTTGCAAAGATTGTGCAAAACGTCTGATACATGAATCGATGAACATCAAATTAACATCTGATTTACAATCAGCCGTAGCTTAGTTATCAACTATTAGCGCGCTGATATATTGAACAGCTGCACACCTGGTAGGTATAGCTGCCACCCCCTTTGCTTGTAGCCACTGGCACTGGGAACGACTGCGCCGGCATCCTGTGTGCCAGTATATTGGTA
>JBATFE010000041.1:0-5179 GCA_049664445.1 Gammaproteobacteria bacterium | reverse complement strand
GAGCCTCGGGTTGATTCCTGTATTTTAGAGATGCTTATTTTAGAATCGGTCCCTAGGTCGTATTCGGCCACAATGCGACATTCCACGCTTTGCCGTGAAGGTATCAGATGCAGCAAATCATGCCGTTCATACCCTGTAATCAGTACTTACAATATCGGGAATTAGCGGACATTCAATAACGTCTTCTAGGCTGTTTTTATCATCAGGCGATTATAGCTTTTCCAACAACCGCACCAGGTCATTTAGCTTGGCATCGTCTTCCAGTGCCCCCTCCCAGAAAGAGTAAGTCACTGTTTCATCTTCTTCGCCAATGGTCAAATGTGCTTCAAAAGCATTTCCACCCTGAGGTATAGGATGCTCATTCGGGATTCCCAGCGCCTTGATTGCAGTCAGTAGATCGACCTCCTGTTCTTCGGTCAATGTGCCTTTTCGCGGAGGCTGGGTTGTGTAGGTACCGCTGTTGACCTCGTAGTCACCAGTGCTGCTGATCTTCACTTCAAATGCGTAGTCTTCTTCGCCTACCACCTGATAATTGATTGAATGCATCTGTATATGCCTTAAATTTTCCCTTGAAGGTCTGGAAAGTCCCCGCTCCCTGGTTCACAGTCTACTTCCGAGTAGCATATCCGGACGTCCCCATATTTCTGGAGTACATATTTTACCGGCTTTTTACAATCTTTGGCTGATAAACGAAAGTACCGACCCGAAGGGCTGTATTTATCGTTCATTTAACTTGCTCAGGTTGAGTCAGAGAACAGCCCATTTTTTCCAAATTCCAGGCTTCTTCATATGATGGTCAGCCGCTGTCAGTTTCTGGTGATTAGGGCTATCCGGATTATTGCACCAACCCATACTCTGCGTGATTACCTGTTTCTTATCTTCGGAAACCTTGCGCATGCCACCCCAGAACTGGCAAGTTGCGCATCTGCTCTCCAATGTGGCGTCATGCATAAGCCCACTTCCTGAAACACCATGGTTGTGTTCCTCTGCTGCATGCGCTGTGAGTGATCCAAGTGCGGCGGCACCAACAAGCAGTTTACCAGTGGCAGTTAGGAAGCTACGACGTGATTCATCATTCATGATGTATTCTCCAATAATTAGTGCTCAGATTCATTTGTTGAACAACAATGGAAATTTATATACCCAAAACCAAATAAATGTATTGATGCATCTCAGTTTTGGATCGACTCCGATTATCCGCCTAGATCACTCAAGTATCCACTCAGGAAGGTCTGGAACCAAGCTGTAACCTGCCGTTCACGACGAGAACAGAGCCATGTCTAGGCAATGCTGCAACAGGTGACTTCGGCCAACTCCTGCCCTTCCCAAACGAATAGGGAACGGCAGGGTAGCATCAAAAGTTGCCGTTCACATCCAGTAATCGCACTTCGGCTGTCGACCTAACGGATATTGAAATGGAATGTAGCTTGGAGGGCTGAGTGAGGTATTGGAATATTAGACCTGCCACCATTGTCTGGTCAGATGCGTTTATGTGTCGGGATAACAAGGACCGGGCATCGTGATTTGTGAAGAATCCCTTCACTGACGCTACCCACAAGAAGTTGATACATAGCACCTCGCCCATGAGAACCAACGACAATCATATCCACATCCAGTTCCAGGGCCTCCTTAATGATATATTCTACCGTAGGACCGTGCACAAGAAGGGCTGTTGTATCCAGACCCGACTTGCGAAATCGATTTGCAATCTCTTGAATTTGGCGATGCTCTTCGTGGAACTTTTTCGCCAGGGTTTCTCGGGCTGCCTGTGGATCCACTTTAAATTCTACTAAGTCTGGCTCAGGCACTGCATTATGTATAATCCACACCTTTGCTGACAGTGCTATAGCAATTTCTTCCGCCTTTTTCACAATGATTTGTGTGGCTTCAGAAAGGTCTACTGTCACAAGAAGTTTCATATCTTCTCTCCATCAGTTGTGCACGATAGTGTCAACCTGAATCAGGTTGATCTGTCGATCGCCCAGACAAAATTAATATTAAGGGTAATTAGAATATTGATAGCATATCAGTCAACCAATAATGGCAGTACAAAGTAATGAAATTGCAGTGGCAACCTGCATTCCTTGTCCCTGGCATTGACCTTGACAGCCATGAATCTGAATGAATGCTCGCTCAGCCTCTTGTTGGTGTCTATTCAGCAGGGATAGCGAATACCACAATAAAAGCCAGAATGGTTGCTACTGTTGCATAGTGTGCGCAGCGCAGACAGTAGGCTTTACGTTCAAAATAATGGTGGCTTGCTATCAGTGCAACTACACACTGCAACAGGTAATACAGTGCGAAAGCTCTTGAAGCGAAGGAAATGATTTCTAGCAGGTCAGCTGTCCATATCAATATGATCGCGAAAAGCGATACCACCAGGTAACCATAGTTGGTCGGCAATTTCCCTTTGCTGCTTTCACTCGCCAGGCATCCAGCACCAACAGTATCAGCAACTGCCGCGCTAAACTGGCTCATGATTGCAGCCACAATCAGCATCAAGGGCAATGCGGTTGCTGCCAGACCGGTTGCAGAAACGATGTCTGCAATCTGTATGTTCTCAAGGTCGATATGTTGCACAATTGGCATCAATGCTGCGACTGATACAACATACAGGACGCCTGAGATTATTTGTGCTCGACGCATGGTTTGCACACGGATTTCAGCAGAATATTTTTCACCCAGAAACCGTGATGTCTCAAATCCCTGAACCACAAGCAAAATACCGCACAGAATACATGCCTGGTCTATCCAGTGTCTGTCCTGGTAATCAAAGATGAGCGTTCGTTCAGATTGAATGAAGTGATAGTCATATACAAATATTCCTATCAGCAATGCCGCCACAATAGATAACTGTAGTGACATTGAATACAATTCAAGCTTCTCAAGGCCGCCCAGCCCCCGTATGTACCCCGTCGTTGCAATAAAAACGATGATGATTGTTGTCAGGGTTCTTTCCAGGTTTGGTGAGTTCTCAAAGCCTGCATAATTCAGAAGAAAAGACGACAGCAGTGACAAATAAAACGCAACGGCCGTTACATAGGCGAATGAAAGCGTGGTATTGGCGAAAAAATCGATTCTGTAGATTGCCGGGTTGACTTTCCTGTCATGCAGAAGAGGTTCGGCATAAAGAATATTGAAGCGAATAACACCACCTATAGCATAGGCAAGGACAACAATGGCTGTAACTGCGAGTGGGGAATACTCGCCAACTACGCTTGCGAGCAACGGCGCAATAATCAGAAACCCGCTACCGATAATGGAGGAAAGTGGTGTGAGTGTTGCCTGCCAGGATTCACTTTTTGTCAAGTGGGGATGCAACATGAATAGCAACACCGTGGCTGCGATCACCACCAGTATGATATTCAGCATAAGCCCCTCCTTTTCCAGTAGCCAAGAGCGTAACGCTACGGAAGGAGGCTGCCCCTTGCATGGGCGTGGCACTATGGGCCATGCATGAACTTACCGATATTTATTATTTATGCCATGGTATGAATTATATGCACTGTCGACGCCCACCAGATCAATAACAGTCGCTTAGCAGCCCCCACTCTCATAACCTATTGGCTAATACAAGACCTGATTATGCAATACTTCAAAATAAGTATAGATCATAGATGAGAATGCGTATTTTGATTATTTAATGCGAGAATCAGAAATTCTTATTATCCCGGCTGTACTATTTAACCGGGTTTTCTGATCAATACCTCAGTCCTGACGTATTCAAAAGGAGATGAATGAGATGCAACGATTTAAAGACATTCTTTGCGTGCTGGAAACCATGGAGCCCTGCAAACTGGTCATGGAGCGTGCTGTTACACTGGCAGAGAATAACCAGACGAACCTGACGGTCGTCGATGTTGTCGAGCATGTCACTGCCGGTATCGGAATGCCCGAGGGAGGTCCGATCTCCGCCGATCTACAAGCCGCACTGGTTAGCGCCCGGCAACAGGAGCTGGAAAAACTGGTCGATCCCTACCGCGCACGGATCGCAATCCAAACCCGGGTGCTGGTGGGTGTGCCGTTCCTGGAGATTATCCGTGAGGTATTGCGCAACGGGTGCGGACTGGTTATCAAGAGCCCGGAAAACAGGGATTGGCTGGACCGCTTGTTAGGTAGTGAGGATATGCACCTGTTACGCAAGTGCCCATGCCCGGTGTGGCTCATCAAGCATGGCAAACCCAAACCCTACCGGCGCATCCTGGCGGCTGTGGATGTAGGCGACGCCTATCCGGTGGAAGAGCTGGCACCACGGCGTGCGCTGCGGCAGCAGATCCTCGAGATGGCCAGCTCCCTTGCACTGTCCGAATTTGCCGAACTGCACGTTGTTCATGCCTGGAATGCGATCGCCGAGAGCCCCTTGCACAATGTGTTTATGCATACCCCAGAGGAGGAGCTTGCTGCCTGCGTCGAACAGACGCGGCAGCACCACGCGGCCAGTCTGGATGCGCTGATGCACGAGGTGACTGGCACTCTGGGGCATGATGCCCTGGATTATCTCAAGCCGCGAACACATCTGGTGAAAGGGAACGCGCGAAAAGAGATCCCAGCGCTGGCAAAACAGATCAAGGCAGACATTATCGTCATGGGGACCGTGGCCCGCACCGGTGTTCCCGGTTTCATCATGGGCAATACAGCGGAGTCGATTCTGAATCAGATCGATTGCTCCGTACTGGCTGTCAAGCCACTCGGCTTTGTAACGCCGGTTACGATTGAGGAGTAAATGTCAGTAGAATGGCCGTTTTATGGTTGATTCCTTCCGTTCCGATATTCTGATCGAAAGTCTCCAACGGGTCGGAAGTACGCGTTTAGTTGAAAACTCAGTCACTTACCCCAGGAACGTCCTGTTACCCAGATAGTTGCCGTTCGCTGACGCTGGAGCGCTGATTTACAGCTGGGCCGGCAAGGGGTACTACCGGCCAACAGTTGCCATTCATCGACTGCCGTTTTCGTCGACGATCCGAATTACCTCCGACGGACAGATATTACGGTTACCGCATACCCGGTGGTCCGCGATGAAGCTGAGTGTCGCCGATATACGCTGCTGGAGATTATTCGAAGGCAGTAGCTACGGCTATCGTCCGAGGCGCAGCCAGCATCAATGTCTGGATGCATTGGGAAGGACGATTCAGCAGGGCAAGGTAAACCACGTTGTCGAAGCCGATATTTGCGGGTTCTT
>JBATFE010000040.1:0-2105 GCA_049664445.1 Gammaproteobacteria bacterium | reverse complement strand
GCCGTGCAGCCTCCAGCGCGGCATCGAAGGCTGACAGCCCTTCACTGTATTTCAGTTCAGCAAACTCGACAATCAGTATGGCGTTCTTGGCCGACAGGCCGATGAGCGTCACCAGGCCGATCTGGAAGTAGACATCGTTTTCCATGCCGCGCAGCCATACGGATACCAGTGCGCCGAAGATGCCAAAGGGTACGGCCGTGATGACGGCGAGCGGCAGCGACCATTGTTCATACTGAGCCGACAAAATTAGAAATACCATGACAATAGCAAAGGCAAAGATGATGGCCGAGGAACCACTGGCCTTCTTTTCCTCGTAGGCCTGCCCGGCCCAGGAATAGGTGAAGCCATCCGGCAGGACCTCGTCGGCAACTGCCTCCATGGTTGCAAGCGACTGGCCTGAGCTGAAACCGGTGTCGGCGTCGCCGGTGATCTTTGCGGCCATGAAGCCGTTAAAGCGCGGCAGCAGGTCGGGTCCGGTGACATAGCGGGACGTCACCACGGACGACAAGGGCACCATCTCGCCTTCACGCTGGCGCACGAAAATATTCTGGATGTCCTCGGGTTTTTCGCGGAATTCCGGCTCGGCCTGCAGGACGACCTGCCAGACACGGCCGTACTTGTTGTACTGGCTGACATACAGCGAGCCGAACAGGGTTTGCAGGGCGCCATACACATCCGGCACCGAGACGCCCAGTGTCTCGGCCTTGGCACGGTCGACGTCTGTCATCAATTGCCGTGACGCGGCATTGAGGGTGGTATTGAGGCGCGTCACCTCCGGCCGTACATTCGCCCGGGCGATCAGGTCCCTGGCGACGTCCTCAAGCCGCCTGGCGCCACCCTGGCCACGGTTTTGCAGCCAGAACTCGAAACCGCCCTGGGTGCCGAGTCCCGGGATGGAGGGCGGGTTGATGGGGATGGCGATGCCTTCCTGCAGGGTCTTTAATTTGGGGGCGGCAAAGGTGATGACGTCAGCCGCCGTCATGCCCGCGTCCTGGCGTTGGTCGAAATCCTTCAACGCAATGAACACGGTACCGGAGTTGGTCTTGAACTGGCCGTCGATGAGACTGTAACCGGTGAGTGCAGAGTAATCTTCCACGGCCGGGTGTTCGGCAAAGATTTCGGCGACTTGCTGGGTCAATGCCTGGCTGCGGTCAAGGCTGGCGCCATCCGGCAGAATGATGGCCGCGAATAAATAGCCCTGGTCTTCGGGGGGTACGAAGCTACCGGGGATGGTGTTGAACAGCACGCCAATACCGAACAGCATCGCGCCCAGCGCGATCATGGCCAGCAGCACGCGCTTCATGGTCAGGCGGACGCCCCTGGCATAGTGATTGGTCATGCCATCCATCCAGTTATTGAACCACTTGAAGAAACCGCCGGGTTCCCCCCTGGACGGCTTGATCAGGATGGCCGACAGGGCCGGTGTCAGGGTCAGTGCCACGAAACTCGAGATGGCGACCGAGATGGCAATAGTGATGGCGAATTGTTTATAGAGTACACCGGTCGTTCCCGGCATGAAGGCCACCGGCACAAACACGGCAATCAGTACCAGCGTCGTGGCAATCACCGGGCCGGTGACTTCCTCCATGGCCTCGAAGGTCGCGTCTTTCGGCGACAGACCAAGATCCTCGATATTGCGTTCCACGTTTTCCACCACCACGATGGCGTCATCGCAGACGATGCCGATCGCCAGCACCAGGCCGAACAGGGTCAGCAGGTTAATGGAAAAGCCCAGTGCGGACATGCCGACAAATGTGCCGATAATCGAGACAATGATGGCGATGGTCGGGATCAGGGTGGTGTTGACCTTCTGCAGAAACAGGTAGGTCACCAGCACCACCAGGATGATGGCGATGATCAGTGTCTCGAAGACCTCATCAATGGAGGCCGCTATGACATTGGTGGTGTCAAACGAGACCTTGTAACTGATACCTTCCGGAAAACTCTGCTTCAGCTTTTCCATCTCGGCACGTACATTTTCGGCTACTTCCAGGGCATTCGACCCCGGTTGCTGGTAGACCGCCACGAAGGTGGACGGGCTGCCGTTCAGGGTGGAACGCAGCATGTAGCTCTTCTGCCCCTCCTCGGCAAAACCCACGTCCCTG